>NZ_JBARMD010000714.1:0-8745 GCF_049802275.1 Occallatibacter sp.
ATCCGGTTTTTGTCCATCGACTCGCGCATTTGCTCCACGCTTCCTTCAGACCCCGCCTCGCGACAGTAGCCCTTGCGTCATTGCTAACCCTTACCTCCATCAGGTCGGGTAGAGGACTTTCACCTCCAAGCTATTGAACATGCCCGGCGCACAACTAAGTCGCTGGCGCGACGGACGCTGCGGCGTGGGCTTTCCCCACACATTGTTGGCTGTGTAAGCCTCGGGTCACAGGAGGTTTACCGTGACCCATCTTCGGCAGTTGATGCTGGACGAACTCCAGCGTCGCAACTATTCCCCAAGTACGACTCGCTGCTACATCCACGCGGTGGAGGATTTTTCGAAGTACTTCCACCGCTCGCCAGAGCGCCTTGGTCCGAGTCATATTCGTGAGTACCAGGTGCATCTGTTTCGTGATCGGAAGTTGTCGCCTGGCACGATCCAGAGCCGATGTGCGGCTCTGCGGTTTCTCTTCGTCAAGACCCTTCGGCGTCCCTACCTTCACGATGAGATTCCTTTTCCCAAGCGCCCCAGGAAGCTGCCGACTGTACTCAGTCCGGAAGAGGTTGCTCGTCTGATCGATTCGGCTCAGAACCTGATGCATCGCGCGATGCTGATGACGCTGTATGCAACCGGGCTGCGAAGAGCCGAGTTGTGTCATTTGAAGGTCACCGACATCGACAGTGAACGTATGGTCATTCATGTCCACCAGGGCAAGGGCAGCCGCGATCGCGATGTTCTGTTAACGCCCAAGCTTCTGGACACTCTGCGAGAGTATTGGCGCTGGATGAAGCCCAAGACCTACCTGTTCCCAGGCATGGTGAACAACTGGCGGGCTGACGTGCCGATCACGGAAAAGATCGTTTGGGCGGCTATGGCAGAGGCAGCCAAGCAGGCTGGTATCAAGAAGCATGTATCTCCCCATACGCTGAGACACAGCTTCGCTACACATATGCTTGAAGCGGGCGCCGATCTGCGTACCATCCAGGTGCTTCTTGGGCACTCCAAGCTTGAACACTCGACCGTCTATCTGCACCTGTCGCGACGCCATCTGCAAGCGACTCCCAGTCCGCTCGAAGCTATCGAAGTGTCACGTCCCGACGAGGCAAAACGCTCCCGGAGACGGATGAAGCGATGAGCCGGCCCACCCTCGAGGTGGCCGAGGTCATCCGCAGAACGGGCAACAGTTTCTGGCAACAGCAGCAGTCGCATCTTGCATGGCCCCATCGCAAGGTGCTCGATGCCATCTCCCGGTGCCGCACAGCGGCACTGGGCGGTCATCGCGATCTGTGCGTCAGTTGCGGTCATCAGGCCATCTCGTTCAACTCATGCCGCAACCGGCACTGCCCCAAGTGCCAAGGGAACGCGCGCGCAAAATGGCTAACGGCGCGTTCTTCTGAACTGTTGCCCGTTCCATATTTCCAAGTTGTCTTCACACTGCCGCATGAACTTTCCGCTCTGGTCCTACAGAACAAGCGGTTGCTTTACGATCTGCTCTATCGCGCCAGCGCCGCGACGATGCTCGAACTAGCTCGCGATCCGAAACACCTGGGAGCGGATATCGGATTCCTCGGCGTTCTTCATACCTGGGGTCAGAACCTTGAGCATCATCCTCATGTTCACTACATCGTTCCCGCCGGCGGCCTGGCTCTTGACGGCTCCAGATGGATCGATTCCTCAAGGCGATTCTTCCTACCTGTTCATGCGCTGAGTCGACTCTTCCGAGGCAAGTTCGTCGCGGGGCTCAACCAGCTCTTCGCGCAGGGTAAGTTTCAGTTTCATGGCTCACAACAACATCTGACCACTTCAGGAGCCTTCCCAAGTTTCCTCCGGCACCTGTATCGGCAGGACTGGGTTGTCTACGCCAAGCCACCGTTCGGCGGCGCCGAACATGTGCTCAACTACCTGGCCCGCTACACCCATTCGCGTGGCCATCTCCAACCATCGACTCGTGGCCTTTGAAAACGATCGCGTCTCCTTCCGCTGGCGAGACTATGCCCACGGCGGCAAGAAGAAGGTCATGACCGTTTCCGCTCATGAGTTCTTGCGCCGCTTCCTGCTTCATGTTCTGCCTGGCGGACTCGTTCGCATCCGCCACTTCGGACTCTTCGCCAACCGCAGGAGAAGTGTTGCGCTCGAACGCTGCCGCTCCTTACTTGGCTTGGCGGAGCCTGCCAACCCGCCGGAGCCACACAGCTTGCGATGCCCAACCTGCTCCGGCATCATGCAGGTTGTAGAGCGGCTCACTTACGGCCAGCTCTATTTCCGGAAGTGCCTGACCCCGTCCAAGCCAAGGAGGTCCGTCGATGACACTTCATGACAAACTCTCCGCGCCTGGGGTCGTTTTCTACTTCCACGCTATCGTGTTCGCCCACGTAAAAGCCGGCGTGCGCTCTGGCTCGGCTAAAAACCTCTCGAAGCTCCCATGCGACCGCCGATCTGTGCCATTAGTTTCGCCCAAACCAGAGTTCTCCCCGCACGACTCGTCTCAGCTCCACGCACCAATGACCACACAAGTCATCAGGCGCCGATTCAATTCCCATAGGTAGATCACCGCGTCCGTCACGCCAGCGACTTACTTCAAACGCCCCTATCGAAACTGTCCCGGCAGAAGATTCTGCGCCAGGACATCTACGCCGTGCCGGGACAGTCCCGATAGGAACCTAGCGTTTATGGGGACCTATTCAGTCGCCGGGGCGGAAACCAAGGTCGATGAGTGCCTCGGCCTGAAATTAACATTTAGAATTTGGGAGTAAGGCAGTCCGCTCGACTCGAGCCAACCTTATAAACCATTCGCCATCTCATGTTGTAAGGCCTACATATGCGTGTTCCGCCAGCGATCGAATTGCCCCCTGAAGCACGGCTTGAATTGGAAAAGCTGTCCCCGCTGCGCGCTCATCCCAATCGGATGAGGAGAGCAGCGGCGGATCGGCCGACGTGTGAATAGGATGGCGAAGGGCGTGAAGATCGGGCTGACGATCGTCGCTTGCGCGATCCTTGGGCTGTGCGCGGCAGCTTGGTATACCGTACGCAATCCGGACCGGTATGTCCCTGAAGCCGTCGCCTACCTGCAAAAGAAAACTGGATTGCAGATTGAAATCCAGCATGTGTCCGTTCGGCTGCTGCCACTGTCGGTGCGTCTCTATGGCGTTGCCGTAAAGAACCCGAAGCCCTTTCCGCCAGGATACTTTCTGCAGGCGCCGGAGGTGGATGCGGCGATTCCCTGGATGTCACTGATTCACGGTAAGGTCGCCATTCGCTCGCTGGTGGTGGAAAAGCCCGTCATCCATCTGATCTCCGATCCCGACGGCCTCTGGAATTTTCAGGATCCCTCCAGTGCGAATACGCAGCCCGTGAGGTTCTCGATGGGAACCATCTCCAGTCTCCAGATCAACAATGGAACGTTATACGGCTCCGGGCTGATCGATCCCTCGGACGCGCCCGGCCCGCTTGTTTTCACTGCCGAAAACTTCTCTGGAGGAGTGCAACAACTCAATGGAAATGCCTCGAAAAATGCTTCTACCAGGATCAGCATTGTCGGTAGCCTGACCGTGGGGACGGTCATTTTTGGACGCATCCAACTTCGGGAGATTCATTCGCAAGTCCAAATCGAACCCGCGCAGTTCACGTTTAAGAACTTTGCGGCCAAAACGTATCGCGGCAAAGCCGCCGGAGATTTCAGCTTCGACTTCTCCGGCATTCAGACGCGCTTCGACACCGACCTGCGGGTGAGCGGGGTCGGCATCAACTACCTGCTGGCGGAATTTGAAGCCGGCCAGCCGAAAATCACCGGCATGATGGAAGCGGACATGAAGCTCAACGGAATCATCGAGCACTCAGCCAATCCCCTGTCGGGAATCCATGGGACGGGCCACTTCAACATCCGAAAAGGCGAAATCACCGCCCTGAACGGGAACAAGAGCATGGCGCAGATGGCACGCTTCCGCGATCCCGGCACGAACTTTCTGCCAACGGCCGCGTTTTCTTCCTTCCGTGGAGACCTGGACTTGAATCGGCAGCAGATCTTCAGCCGGCAGATCAACGTCGATTTCTATGGGATTGACGTGGATGGCTCGGGAACCGTTGACGAACTGAACAGCCGGCTCGACTATAAAGGCAACGCCACAATCCAGACCAAGCAGGGCTTTTTCGTCAGCACGTTTGCCCGGCTGTTCAAAGGCGCCGACTCGCAGCACGGAAGGCTGGTCTTCCCTCTTCGGATCACGGGGACGTTGAACAATCCGAAGTGTGCGGTGGTGGATTGAATCCGCTCCCAACAGAAAACCAGGTGTAGGTTCGATGAGCGTAGGACTCCCGCCTCGGTCTGGTGGCTAAACAGGGCTGAATGAGTGCTAAATCCGCCCATCCGCTCATCGACAGCGGATCGGGAACGATAAGTCGGCATGGCGCCTGGAATCCGCCGAGCTCTGCTGGCGAATCAGTAGCAGTCGCCATAGCCGTTTGAATGAAACCTCTGGTCCTCGCGGTTAGTTTAGGAATTGTGCGCGACCAGATAACGATTCGCCCCCTCGAGGTCTGATTGGTGGCGGCGTTTCTCCGCTTCTGAGAAGGATATTTGTCGCTTTCTAAGAGGTCGAACGGCACCTTATAAGAATCGCGAGAATGGGCAGAAGCAGGAGATCATGATGTTTTGTGTCCATGCACCGTGGTTTGTGACATAATCTGCTGGCTCACTTCTCGACGGCTTTAGCTGAGTCGGTAAGAGAAAAGAGAGTACTCGAAGCCCAATCGGCCCATCTCTTCCCGAGCAAAGAGGTCCAATGAGCAACATTAACGGCAAGGTCTACGCAATGAACGCCATCACTCCCATGAAGCCATGGAAGACCTGGATTCTCCGCGGTTTCTTCTTTTTGCTCGGACATATAAAACCTTTACAGAAAGACCTGATCGACTTGTCCTTTATCGAATTCGCGCGATGGGTAGTTTTGCCGCGCAAAGGATTTCCATTCCTCGGCAACGGCCAAGTGAAGGAAGACCTCAAATACGATTACCTGCTGTTCTTCAGCAACTTCAATGGGACATGGAACCAATACATTGACGCCTTCTCCGCGGTTCTGAGCAAGGGCTTGAATCTTGTCTGGCGCTGGAGCGAGAAGTTTCCCGGTTCGGTTCCCGTGACCTCCTTCAAGGAGTACATCGCCCGGGTCCAATTCGATACCGACTACTACTTCACAGCGTATCCCCATGCCACAGCGAATGACATCAAGTCAGCGCACATCGTGCAGTCGTCGCTGGATCAACTTGGCCTCGTGGCCGAGCAGTGCAGCCCGCAGCAGTTTGCCGATGCTTATCTACGCTTCGTGCTGCAAGTGCAGTCACACCTCGGCGAAACAGGCGAAGCTCCAATCGCTGGATAGAGAAGACATCCGTGCCTAACAAAAGCGGCAGCGTCTATGGACTTACAATCCTCTCGCCCATCATCGAGGATGAGAAGGCAACGCCCTCCCACGATCTGCGGATTCGTGACTACCTGGCAAAACTCTCAACCCGGGAAGACAGTCCATTCGCGCAAGCTCCCGGCACACATCTTGCCCGGCTGGTCGTAATGGACGACGTGATCTACGTTGGCATGCCGGCTTGTGAAGAGCACCTTCAATCGAAGTACCTTGTCTTTGAGTCGAACTGCGATGGCGACCTGGACGGCTATCTCCGCGGCCTTGTCGACACCATACCGGATCATCTCGACGCCATCTGGAAGCACTGTGTCGGCTACCCCGGAGCAGCCAACGGGCAGGCATTCATCGACTATATGAAGGCATGTCAACTCGATACCACGTTCTACTTCGCAGCCGTCAACGACAAGTCCGTCTTCGAGACGCTACGCGCGCTACAGACTCAGACCGCTGTTGCCGACTTCATCGCAACCCACCAGGGCGCGGATGCCGCCACGCTGCAACGGGAATTCCTTCAGTTCGTGGCGCTTCTCAAATCGCAGCCTCCTCCCCGACCGGGATCCATGGGGCCTCATCGCGATATCAAGACTGGCGGCCGAAATGAGTAAGCTCAACGAGACCGATATTCAGGGCTTTGTTCTGCGCGGCTACAACTTGCCGGTCGCCCGCTATTTCTTTCTTCACTTTGAAGACGCGAAGCGGGCGCGCGGCCTGATCGCTCGCCTGCTCAGCCATGTCACCACTGGCCAGCGCTGGGACGGGGCAAAGCCGCAGAGCACGGTGAACATCGCATTTACTCATCGCGGCCTTCAACATCTGGAACTGCCGGACGCTACGCTTCTGACTTTTCCGGTTGAGTTTCAGCAGGGAATGAAGCATCGCGCCGAAATCCTCGGAGACTCGGGAGTGAATTCCCCCGATCGATGGGACGAAGTCTGGCGCGGCGATCGCGTCCACGCGTGGCTCGGCATCAACGGCCTTGCGCTGGAGGCCTTGGACGCCCGCTCAGCGGCTATCATTACCGCGATCGAGGAGACCGGCGGAGTATCAGTGCTCGGCTCCCAGGAAGCCGCTGCCGAGGTCATCGACGGCAAGCCGACAACCAAAGAACATTTCGGCTTTACCGACGGCTTCGGCAATCCCGACTATCTCGGTGTCGAACGCAGTTCCCAGCCTGGACAAGGCAAGCTTTTACCCAATGGAAGGTGGGCGCCGCTGGCAACAGGAGAACTGCTGCTAGGATATGCCGACGAAGCAGGCGAATTGCCTGTCGCACCCGTGCCACACCTTCTCGCCAGCAATGGCACCTTCATGGTCTATCGCAAACTGCATCAGAATCTAGCAACGTTTCGCAACTTTCTCGAGCAACACGCAACGACCTATGCAGGGGGCAAAGAAAAACTCGCCGCCAAATTCGTCGGTCGATGGCGAGACGGAACACCGATCGAACTTTCCTCCGACAATCCCGATCTCACCATTGTCGAAGATCCCAATCGCAGCACCAACTTCACCTTCGGCGCAGATGCAGAGGGCACGCGGTGCCCAATGGGAGCGCACATCCGTCGCGTTCATCCGCGCGACGCCTTCGGCTTCAATGGCCGGCTCATCAACCGTCGCCGCATTACGCGCCGAGGACTACCGTACGGACGTTTCGCTCCCGAAGGCACACCCGTTTCCGATACAGAGGAGCGCGGCGTCATCTTCATGGCGTTGAATGCGAGCCTCTCACGCCAGTTTGAATTCGTGCAGCAGCAATGGATTCAATACGGCAACGACGCCCGTCTCGGTAATGACAAAGATCTCCTGCTGGGCAATCATGGAGGCCACGGGAGGTTTGTTGTGCAAGGGGATGCGAGCCTTACAAATCCTACGTTCGTCTGCAGCAATTTGCCGGACTTTGTAGAACTACGTGGTGGGGATTATTTCTTCCTGCCAAGTATCACTGCCTTGGGAATGATCGCAAGGGGCCTGGTCGACCCTCGTTAGATTCCTTGCAAATAGGCATGTGTCTCCGGTACGTGCTGCCGGATAAGTACTCAAAAGCGTGCAACTGGCCTTTGGCCAGACAGGATGCGAAGGAACGCGAGTCGCGCGATCATTGTAGATGCCGGTTGGGTGACAGCTACAGCCCGCGCATCGAAGCCATCAAGAACTGATTTGACAACTCCTATTCAAGGGACTACGTTCGCAGGTGAGGCATATAGAAACAGTCACCTCATTCAGGTCCCCTGAATATAAGTAAAGGCCATCTGAAGTCCGCCCCACTTATAAGCAATTAAACAACCTTTAGGAGGTTGAATATATGTACGCACGCAATTTAACTTTCCGCGTCAAAGCCAACATGCAGTCTGATTACTCCAACATTTTCGAAAACCAGATTCTTCCCTTGCTACGAAAGCAAAAGGGCTTCAAGGATGAGATCGCCATGTGCAACCCCGGCTCGCAGGATGCGGTTTCAATCAGTCTGTGGGAGCACAAGAGCAACGCCGACGACTACAACACCCGCGTATACCCCGAAGTGTTGAAGACACTCGGAAAAGTGATCGATGGAACGCCGCGTGTTCAGACATTTGAGACGGTCGTTTCGACCTTCCATCACGTCCCCGCAGCCGTGTAAGAGAGGCAAACATGTCGTTCTGGAGGGCGGCTCAGGCCGCCCTTCTGGACGATGGTTTCGCGTCACCCGCCAAAGCTGACCAAACGAAAGCCCAAAAAACAAGCCTAAATTCCAATCTGTCTAAAAGTGGACAGTAAGGGCCGTGGTCCACAGGCATGTTTAAGCTAACACCTTCTTTCTCAGGCAGTGCCCTCTCCGCCAGAAACACGTGAGCGATCAATCAAGGGCCACTCTCGCCGGATGACGGATTCTTCGACTAAGGAAGAGGCTCAGCTCGAATGCAACGAGCGCTTATGCTCCTCGGGTTGCTAAATCCCACCGACGGCACAATTTGGTTCGGGGCAGGAATCGTTCAGGTCATCGATCCGCATCATCTTGCTTCCAATAAACTCCCTCCGCCCAGATTGAGGTTGAAATTCGATATGACAATCAGCAGTTCCGGTTGCGCGTGCGGGATGATGGTGAAGGCATTGATCCAGCGGTTCTTTCGGGGCAAGGGCGTGAGGGGCACTTTGGCTTGCTCGCAATGCGCGAACGCGCCGATTCCATTGGAGACAGGCTGGTTGTGTGGAGCGAGCCAAAAGCAGGACCCGAAGTGGAGCTGCGCATTCCTGCCGACACTGCCTACGCGCGAGCTGCGAGCTGAACCCATTCGGTAAATCACTGAGACGAGGAGCCGTCAGATGATCACTCTGAGACTCGCTGCACATTGCTCCA
>NZ_JBARMD010000715.1:0-1571 GCF_049802275.1 Occallatibacter sp.
GCTCCGCCTTCATAGAGCTGATCGAAGGCGCTCATTGCGGCTGCGTAGAGCTTCTCGGCATTTGCCAGAACACGCTTCTCGGTTTCCAGCGCTTCATCCTCACCTGCAACCAGGTTGGCCGCGCCAATCTCTTTCGCCTGGTAGCTCCACAGGTCGACCATTCGAAGACGATCCTGCTCGTTGGTCAGCAATTCCTCGAGCTTCGTCTGGGCTGCGCGCCATGCTTCGTATGCACCAGCCACATCGTCGGTCGAGATCGACGCGAACCGATCCAGGAGAATCCGCTGCTGCGTCTGGTCGAAGCTCGAAAGCGTCTCAGACTGGGCGTGCACAAGGGCCAGTTCCGGAGCGAGCAGTCGCAGCACGGCCACGGTAGCCGGCTGGTTATTGACGAACACTCTGCCCTTGCCGGAAGACAATATCTCCCGCCGCAGGATGATTTCGTTCCCCTCGGCATCAATCCCATTCTCTTCCAGAATGGCTTCGGCGGCGGATGTTGCCTCGAATACGCAGGCAACCACGGCCTTGTCGGCCCCGTGGCGCACGATTTCCGTCGATGCTTTGCCGCCCATGAGCAGCGCGAGCGCATCTACAAGAATGGACTTGCCCGCGCCCGTTTCGCCCGTCAGCAGGTTCAACCCAGGGCCGAAAACGGCGATGGCGTGATCGATAACAGCGTAATTTTCGGCGCGTAATTCGACGAGCATGAAAGGTGAATCCGTGCGCAGCATAGCACGAACGCCGGGGGTTACGCGTAAGCGCCCTGAAATGCGCATCTTCGGGTGCACCAGAACGATAACTTGGAGCGCTTGAATGCGTCTGATACCGTGGATATTGAGGTGAATACCGATTTTTACAGCTACTTTGCTCCTCGCATTACAAGCTGATGGCGGCGCAGCCCCGGCTGCCAGCCCTGTTGCGCAGGGCACCGGCGCGCTGATGGAGATGATGGGCAATATGGGAGGGATCGCACTGGGCGTCCTGGTCCTGTTGCTGATTGCCAGCCTCTATTCCTGGACCATCATTCTGGGCAAAATGGGTACCTTCAGCAAGGCGACCCGCGAAAGCCGCAACTTCATCAACGCCTTCCGCCGAGCCACGCGCCTGCAGGAAGTTGCAGCCTTCGCCGACAATTACAAGTCCAGCCCGCTGGCGCAGGTCTACGTGGACGTGTATGAGACCTACAAGCGGCAGACCGGCGGAACGGGCCCGCCCCGCAATCTCACTCCACTGGAGCGCTCGGCGCAGACTGCGGCCAGTGAGGCCATCACCGCTCTCGAGCGCCGTCTCACCTGGTTAGCTACGATCGCGGCAACCAGCCCATTCATTGGACTCTTCGGCACCGTCATGGGCGTCGTCGATGCTTTCCACGGCCTGGGTACAGCGGGTGCTGCAACATTGCGCGCCGTCGCACCTGGAATCTCCGAGGCGCTGATCACCACCGCTGCCGGACTCTTCGTCGCCGTCCCTGCTGTGGTTGCCTACAACCAGTTCGCCGCGCGCATTCGCGTCTTTGCGTCGGCAACCGACGACTTCTGCCGCGAGTTGCTGAACTCGCTTGAAGAGATACC
>NZ_JBARMD010000716.1:0-2660 GCF_049802275.1 Occallatibacter sp.
CCCTGTCGTGGACAGTCCACAGGGCCTCGGCGTCTACCGTGCCGGTGGGGAGGGTAAGGACAATTGCGCGAATCTGGCGTTCATTGTCTGCCGCAGGATTGCCTTCACGGCGGATCAGACCCGGCGCGTGAAATGTAAAGAGGATATGGTCTTCATCCAGAAAATCCAGCGAGACGAGGCTTTCGCGCTGGCCCTGGTAGATCGCACCCGGCGCGAAAAAACCCAGCGGCTCAACGGGGATGGTAAAGGCTGCCGGCTGTGATGCTGGATGGTCCGATTTTGCCGGCGGTGCGTCCTTTGCATCCTTTGGATGATGTCCGAAAAGCTGACAGTTCGCTGCCGCTGCCGAAGTTGATAACACGGCGACGATAGCCAGAAACCGGCCCACGTGCGCATACTCGGCGCACCAGTCAAAACCCAAAAAGCCGTTTGCCATCTCTAATGAATATTCTCGCCGATTCCAACGGTCTGGCGTCGTTATATCATCAATTTCTTATGCTGGCCCAACGCGAACGCCCATTGTGCGCAACCTCAATGCGGATGCACACAACGGGCGTTTCGAAAATAGAAACCGTAGCCCTGTTATCTCCTGACACCACTACCAGAAGAAGGTGCCGAGGGAGCCGAAGGCGCCGAAACACGTGTGTTGCCCGCTCCTCCTCCTCCCATTCCGCTATTTCCTCCAAACGAAGGGCTGTAGGAATTCATGGTCGGGGACGCAGTCGGCGGCGGACTCCCGCGATGAACGGTTGTCGCCATCGATTCTGACATCGTCATTCGGTTCTCAGTCCTTCCCGTCGTCGGAACGCTGGTGTAAATATGCGTCGTCGCGACGCCATGACTGATGGATTCGTTCGAGAACTTACCCAGATGTCCCAGCGTTCCCCGCGGCACACCCAACCCCGCCGAGTCTTTTCGGAAGACAAACGAAGTTGGCGATGCAATCTCCGATGAGGCAATCGGCTTCGCATTCACCGCAATCACCGAAGCCCCACGAGGAAGTGGCGGATGAGGCGGCGCGTGCGGGCTACTGATTGGGGTCCTTCCCATCAAGGTTTGAGCCGGGGAAAGCGCGGCTACGTTATTGATGCCATACCATCCTCCGTCCGGCATCCATCCCCAGCCAACGTTATTGCAGTAAGCCCATGAACCAGAGTGATACGGAGTCCATGCCCACGGGTACGGAGACACCCAGGAATATCCCGCGCCCTGATACCACGCCCATGAACCGTTGGCATACGGATCCCAGGCAGCGCTGGCAAAGTAGGGCCGCCACATGGAACCGCATCCGCCCGCATTCATAAAGCTTCCGTAGTACGACATGTCGCTCAGGCCATACGCGTACGGCGAATTGAAAGCACTGAAGGCCCCCACATTGGAGTGATACGAGGCGGCCGAATGATCCCACGAGTCGAACGGTGTCGATTCAACGTCCTTGGCGACAACGGGCTCGCCCTGATCGAACACCTCAAAGGATGCGGTCTTCTTCTTGGGAATAACAACTGTCTGCCCGTTCGCATCCGCCACATGAACGGCACCGTCAAACACGGCCAGTTTGGCCTTGGTGCCCTGAAGTTCAAGCCGAACATGCGTGGCTGGATCGAGATTCAGCTTGCGAGCACCGAAGATCAGTTGAAACTGATTCGAAGGCGCCTTGCTGTTCTGCGGTTTCAGCAGGCTGATGTATGCGGTACCGCTGACAACATGTACCGAGGAGACGGTGGCACCCGTTGCGTCGCGTTCAAGGCTAGGAAACTCCACCATCGAGTTTGGCGCCAGCCGCAGCGAACTGTTGTCTTCAAACTCAATTTCGGCAACGCCCACGCCGGTGCGAATTTGATTCTGCTCGATGACTGGCAGGTTGGCAATGGCCGGCTCGAACCCGCGCCCGCTGCTGCGGTCGATCTCCACTGCGCCTTTTACCTGGCTGAGGCGGACTATGCGTACTTTGGAGCCGCCGGGATTTGTGTTCGTTGCGTCATTCGCCTGCGCGAGCACTGCAGGTGCCAGCAGCGGAAGCGAAAAGAGAGTGATGGCCACGGGAAGAAAGGTCGTTCTCATGCTCGCATCCTCTTTTTGGGTTGGCGAACGTTGTTTGTAGACGCCTTGGAACAGAGCACGCCCAAGGCGCACCGTGGCAATGATGCTAGCACGAACCGGGATGAACTGACGAGCAAAGTCGCGCCCTGACAATGCAATGACATTTTGGGGTTCAAAGCGGGGAAACTCCCTTCCAATGCGGGCAAAATGCATCTGCGAGAGAATGGTTAAGTGAAACGCTCCGGCACCGCCGATCTCCCTCTGCACGGCGGTCGTGTCCCGGCATGGCTGGCCGAGCGCATGACCCAGCTCGGTACAGCGATCGTTGAGTGTGTAGTCCAATCCTATGGTCCGCACGAATTCCTGACCCGCATCAGCGATCCCTTCTGGTTCCAGGCGCTTGGCTGCGTTATGGGCATGGACTGGCACTCCTCGGGCATCACCACCTCCGTGATGGGCGCACTGAAACGGGGCCTCAATCCGCGCTTCGCGGAACTTGGCATCAGCGTTTGCGGAGGCCGCGGCAAACACTCTCAACGCACGCCGGCCGAACTCCTTGATTTCGCCGGCCGCACCGGCCTGAACGGCACCGACCTTGCCCGTACCAGCCGTCTCACCGC
>NZ_JBARMD010000717.1:0-1588 GCF_049802275.1 Occallatibacter sp.
TCATAGAGGCCTGCGTTAGGAATGGCGTCGATGTGCGAACCGGTTGCGACGGGCGCGAGGGCAGGCTCGGTGCCTTGCCAGCGCGCGAAGGTGTTGCCGACGGCATCCTCATGCACTTCGAGCCCAACCTCGCAGCAAAGGCCTTTGACGTAGGCACGGGCGCGGAGATCGGCTTCGCTGAACAGGACACGGGTGACGACGGGCGGGTCGGCTTCCGAGATCTGGGAGAGCGTGTTGAGTTCAGAGATCAGCCGGTCGATCGAAAGCGTAGGGGAGAGCGCAGGGGATAACGTGGGGTGGAGTTCCATGGTCAAGCTCCCAGCGGATGACGGCGCCAGTCTTTGTAGATGAGATATTTCGCAGGCTTTTTACCGATTGCACCGAACCATTGCGGGCAATAGGGCGCCATCCAGATGAAGTCGCCCGCCTCGACGGGATACCAGGAATCGCCCAGGCGGTAGATTCCTCCACCTTCAAGCATGAGCAGTCCGTGTTCCATGACGTGAACCTCGACCACGCTGAGGCCTGCGCCCGGGTCGTAGGTCATAGTATTGACCGCGAAGTCGTACTCGTCGGTGTTGGGCATGAGGGAGCGAACGCGCAGGGACGAGTCGCCCATCAGGGGGGCTTCAGCAACGGAAGATTCATTGCCGATGACGACAGCGGGGGCTGGTCCGTCGGCAATCGGCGCGTAGATTTTTTCAATCAGCACGGCCTTCGAGGCGCCGACGGCGGCGATGGAGTGATCGGTGCCGGTGGGCAGGTAAGCGAATCCGCCCGGTCCGAGCAGGTGCCTGTCGCCATTCATCACCAGGCCTAGTTCGCCTTCGAGCACGTAAACGAACCGCTGCCCGGGAGCGGCCGCGAGTGTTCCGCCGGCAGAGAACTCGGCAGTCATCTGCGTGAAGTCTGCACCTAGTTGAGGACCGGCGTGAACGATGAAATCCACTCCGCTCGCCCCCGGCAGTGGAATGCGCACGAATGTGTCCGGTGTCTGCAGCAGGTGATCGTGCTTGAGACTGCTTCGGGTTGATCCGAGATGATGCAATCGTGACCTCGCTTGCGTTTCCGATTCTAACCAACCTCGCCTGCGAGCCGCTGAAGGAATTTCCCACCGATTTGCAGCGCAGCTTCGACGTCTTCTTCCCGAACCGCTTCGTCAGGATGATGGCTTAGACCGCCCGGGCTGCGCAGAAAGAGCATCGCCGCTGGCATGCGGCCGGCCATGATCATGGCGTCGTGGCCCGCGCCGCTGGGCATGGTTTTGGCGGGAAAGCCTGCCGCTTCGATCGCAGTGGTCATGAAGGCGGTGAGGCGTTCGTCCATCGGTACAGATGGCTCGTCCATCTTCTTTGTCCATTCGAGCTTTAGTCCACGGCGCGTCGCTGCGGCTTCGGCATGCGCGAGCAATTCGTCGACAGCGGTTCTGCGCTGGCTGTCGTGGACGTGGCGAACGTCCAGGCTCAGCTCGGCGCATCCGGCGATTACGTTGCCGGCATTGGGCCGCACATCCAGCCTGCCGACGGTGGCAACGAGGCTTTCGGTGCGGAGGGCGAGCGATTCAACTTTCGTGATCCATTCGGCGGCA
>NZ_JBARMD010000718.1:0-2558 GCF_049802275.1 Occallatibacter sp.
TTTGGTCAGGTCTTCAATGTCAATCAGCTTGTCGTTTGCCATCCAATCCCCCTCGTGAATTCAGTTGTCAGTTATCAGTGGTCAGAATGGTCTTGCATCTGATCGCTGTGTTTGGTTCCTCAAATTCTGCCGCGCCCGAATCGATCTTTATTCCAAGCGGATTCGGTCGACGTTGTCATAGCGCGACATGTCGGAAAGAATTACGGTATCGCCCTCTTTCAACCCTTCGAGCACCTGGATACTGTTGACACTTGATTTGCCAACCTTCACCTGGACGCGTTCAGCTGTCTTGTGGTCCGGTGACTCCTTGAACAGACTCAGCGTCGAGTTCTCGTTGCCCAGCGCGGGACGGCCGACATACAGCACATCATGCAGGTGCTCCAGGTCGATGGATCCATCCACGCTCAACCCCTTCACAGCTCCTGCAGGAAGAGGCCCATCCAGTTGTACGTCAACGGTGCGCGTTCCGTTCAATACGGCGGGGTCGATGCGGGTGACGTGCCCCTGCACGACGCCATTGTGCGTATCGATGGAAGCAGGCAATCCGATGGAAATGTCGCGAGCCTGGGTTTCAGCGATTTGCAAGGCAGCCTTCAATTTGCCGAGTTGCACAACCTCAGCCAGCGATGTGCCTGCGGTGACGTGGGTGCCAACCTGCATGGGAACCGGAAGGGGATCAACTTCACCGGCGATGCCCGCGCGTACTTCGAGCGCGGCGGATTGTTTTTCGTAGAGGGCGAGAAGCGCCTTGGCCTGCTCGATCTTGGCCTGCGATGAGGCGAGCTGAACCTCAATATTCTTTTCGTTCAATTCAAGCTGCTCCAGACTGAGCTTGTGCTGTGCGGCTAACTGATCAGCAGTGCCTTTGGACTTGTCGTAGGCAATGCCGGCGATCACGCCAAGCTTGTAGAGCTGCTCGTCTGTCTTGGCCTGCAACTGGTCCTGGGTATTCTCAGTGCTGACCACGGCTGCCGCGATTTTTTTATCCATCAAGGTGCTCTGCAGCGTCGCCTGAAGGCTCCTGTTGTCAGCCTCGGCGGCTTTCACTGCCAGCTTTGCGTCGAGGAGCTTCTGCTCAACTTCGGGTGCGGAAAGATCCATCAAAACGGTGTCCGCCTTGACGATGGTGCCGGGCAGTACGCGAATGCGAACGACTGTCGCATCGGTAAGCGCCGGAATCAGCTCGATCGAGTCTTCGCGAGGAACCAGAGTGCCGGTCGACCCGCGCACCTGGCGAATCATGTCGCCGCGCTTCACAGTGTCTGGCCAAACAGTTGAAGCATCTACCGTGGGAGCTGCCGGTTTGAGCCGGGAAACCAGAACCACTGCAACCGTTAAAACCACCACCCCAATGCCAGCCCAAAGGTAGAGGCGGCGCCGTTTTTGCTTCTTAATGTCTGGCCGTGCGATATCCATCACTCCAAGGTGGGAGCACTTGCCGTGCCAAAGGCGGTCAGCTGCTAGATACTCGAATTAAACGGCTTAGCAGACCTAAGGCTCTGAAGGGATGGGAGTTGAAGTGACCGCTGGCGACTCGGATTGTCCGATATCGGACAGTTTGCGACGCACACCGGGGGATTGGGGAAACTTCGGGCGTCACTGGGATAGCAATGTCATTTATGGCAATTCCACGGCCAACGCAACGGCGCTTCCACCGCCGAGGCAGAGCGACGCAATTCCTCTCTTGGCTCCCCGGTCGGCCATTGCGTAGATGAGCTTCACCAGCACGGCCGCACCGCTGGCGCCGATGGGGTGGCCTAACGCGATCGCTCCGCCGTTGACGTTGACGCGGGCTTGATCGAGACCGAGTTCGCGGATTACTGCGAGCGCCTGCACGCTGAAGGCTTCGTTCAATTCAAACAGATCAACGGAATCTAGTGACCAACCTGCTTTCGCGATGACTTTACGCACGGCATCGATGGGTGCGAGTGAAAACCACTCGGGCGCGCGTCCGGCGTGGGCCTGTGCACGCACGATGACCATTGGTTTGAGATCCAGTTCCCTTGCCCGGTCCGCGCTGGTAACCACCACCGCCGCGGCTCCGTCACTCACCCCAGGTGCGTTGCCGGCGGTCACGGTGCCACCCTGTTTGAAAGCGGGCTTTAATTTGGCAAGTATCTCCGCTGTTGTGTCGGGCCGAATGGCCTCATCGGCATCGAATGCGCGCGGTGCTTCGCCCTTTTTCGCTGGCGGGACTTCAACGGGCAGAATCTGTGCACGGAAGCGGCCCTCCAACGTGGCTGCGGCGGCGCGGCGATGCGACTCGGCGGCGAAGGCATCCTGGTCTTCGCGGCCGATATGGTATTTCTCAGCCACCATCTCTGCGGCTGCGCCCATGTGGAATTGGTTGTAGACGTCCCAGAGGCCGTCGTGAATCATGGCGTCAATCAGAGTGCCGTTGCCCATGCGATAACCGGTGCGAGCCTGTGGCAACAGATACGGCGCGTTGGACATCGATTCCATTCCGCCCGCAACGACGATGTCGGCGTCCCCGGTTCGAATGCCCTGCGTGGCGAGCGATACGGCGCGAAGGCCCGAGCCGCAGACCTGATTCACCG
>NZ_JBARMD010000719.1:0-4780 GCF_049802275.1 Occallatibacter sp.
CCGAAACACTGACGAGTTCCGGCGGGCAGCCAAGTTCTACAAGGCGCTCCGCATCCGTGCTTGTTTGCGCCAGCACCCGGCTGAGTTGACCCAGTATTGGACGCCACAGGCGCACGAGCATCTGATACCGCGGCCAGGAGCGATCGGAGATACGAGCGTTGACCACGGCAACGGGAATATCGCGCCGGAAGCAGCCGCTCAGCATGTTGGGCCAGAATTCAGTCTCGGCGAGAATCAGCATCCGGGGTTGCAGTGCCTTGAGGTAGGCATGCACAGCCCAGGGCAGGTCGAGCGGACAATAGAAGACGCGGTCGGCGCCGAACCGGGTGCGCGCCAGTTCCTGGCCGGTGCGGGTTGTGGTGGAGATGAGGAGGCGGTATCCGGGAAAAGCGACGGCAATCTCCTGCACAAGGCGGCTGACCGCCAGCACCTCTCCCACGGAAACGGCATGAATCCAGATGACTGGATTGCCTTTTGCGCTTGCTGTCCGCAGCCGATCCGGCACGCGTCCGAGCCGGTCTGCAAGTCCCTCGCGATATTTCTGCGTGGTTGCCATGCGCCACAGCCACCACGGAGCCCCAGCCACCAAGGCCGTCAACAGCGCGAGGTTATAGAAAAAGAGAATCATACGTGACGGAATTCTCGTTGTAGCGGTCTAACCCTCAAATGATACAGTCGAGCACGATGAAGGTTGTTTGTGCGCTGGCGCTTCTGGTCATTGGGACGGCGGTCGCGGCCGGGGCCAGCAATCACTTAGCGCCGCCCGTGCAGCCCGCCACCACTTATCCCGCTGTCGAAGTCCACGACAAAGAGCATGTGGCCATCGCTGTCGAGCCTTACGACACGAAGGAAAAGGAATCCATTTTCCGCGTCGACTATCTTGGCCATGGCGTGATGCCAGTGCGACTGATTGTCACCAACAACGGCGACAAGCCAATCTCGCTGCGCGACGCGCGTATCCTCTTCTACACGGCAGGCGGAGATCGGATCAATGCCGCCGACCCTGAAGACGTGGAGCGGCTGATGACACGCACGGAGCGCGAAGGCAAAAAGATTCCCTTGCCCGGGCCACTGCCGTCGATCAAAACGAAACCCAAGGCCAGCAACAAAGACATCGAGGAGGATTTCGACCAGTTCGAATACCAGGCGCTGGTAGTGGAGGCGCATACCACGCGCGCGGGCTTCCTGTTCTACGATGTTTCGCAGCTCGATCATCCACTCGTGGGCGCCAAGATGAACCTGCACAAGCTGCGCGACGCCGATGGCAACGAGCTTTTTTACTTCGAGATTCCCTTCGACACGTATTTGAAATCGAAGTCGAAGGACATGAAGTAGAGCCCTTCTGCAGTTAATCTTGAGTTATGGCAGAAATTCATCGATGCAAATGGGCAGAGAGCGATCCGCTGCTGCGTGCTTACCACGATGAGGAGTGGGGGGTGCCGGAGTTCGACAGCCGTGCGCTTTGGGAACTGCTGATGCTCGAGGGGTTTCAGGCGGGGCTTGCGTGGATCATCGTGCTTCGCAAGCGGGATGCCTTCCGACAAGCGTTCCGGCAATTCGATCCAGTGAAGGTCGTGAAATTCAAGGAAGCCGACGTCGAGCGATTAATGCAGAATCCCGGCATCATCCGCGCCCGCGCAAAGATCGAGGCCACGATTCAGGGTGCGCGGGTCTTCCTTGAAATGAAAAACGCCGGGATCGATTTTTCTAATTGGGCGTGGGATCTCGCAGGCGGAAAGCCTATCCAGAACACGGGGCCCGTACCTGCGGAGTCTCCGCTCTCACTCACAATGTCGAAGGAACTGAGGCGGCGCGGATTCAAGTTCGTTGGGCCGGTGATCGTTTATGCGTGGATGCAGGCGGCTGGGATGGTCAACGATCATTCGGCTGAATGCTTTCGGCGCAAAGCCTGCGCGAAATACACATTGAAGAAGTGAATCGATACGAGTTTCAACGATCAGTTATTTCAACAGAACATCTGTGTTTGGTCGAAATCGCACAGGGGTTAAAACCCCTTGCTTTTGCGTGCTTTTTTGGCACGACTGAAGTCGTGCCCTGATACAAGCTGGTCTGAAAAACAGCTATCAAATAGATTGCTACCTCAGCGCGCTATCGAACTAGAGACTCATCACTGGTGGCCGATTACTCGAAGTAAGTTGCCGTCGTGGTGTCGGTCTCCCAGATGGTGCAGTCTTTTACGCGCACGCGGCCATTGGTCATCTCGGCGAGTTGCTCGTTGGTCTGCTCGTAGAAATACTTCGCAATGTTCTCAGCGGACGGGTTGAGCACGGTGAACGGCTCAAGCTCGTTAAGCATCTGGTGATCGATGCGGTCGACGACGGGGCGCATCACCTGCTTCAGCAACTTGAAGTCGAGCAGCAAGCCAGCCTGGTCCAGTTCCTTGCCATGGAGCGTCACGCGCACCTTGTAGTTGTGCCCGTGCGGGTTTTCGCACTTGCCACGGTAGTTGCGAAGATAGTGTCCGGAGGAAAAGCCGGCCTCCACGGTAACTTCAAACATCAGCGATCCGATCCTGTTGCGGAGAAAGCATCCCCGCCTGATTTGATTCTAGTTCCTACCCGGCTGCGCTTGCAGTCGAGTCGCGTAAATCAGCTGGGATCAACGATTAATCGGGTGGCCGGGTATCCTTTCGCTTTTGCCGCGCTGCCTGGCGCTGTTCTTCGCTGCGGCGGTCCACCTGTTCGAACAGATTGCTCATCACGCCAATGAAAGCACAGGCGAGGCCGGCTAGCAGCATGAGCAGGGCGACAGTTCGCCAGAGCGAGCCATTGGCTGGAAGCCCGGGCTGAAAGCTGGACGGAATCATCGTCATAGCCGCCGAGAGCAGGGCGAAGAAGCCGAGTGCGGCGGCAAGGATGTAGAAGTTGCGGGACATGGACGTTTAAGAGGCCTGCTGCGATTCTACGGCGAGGCGGTCAGGAGGAGAGATCGGCTATGTTCATCAGCTCAACACCCGTGGCTTTAAATTCCTGCTCGATCTCTACGACGGAGCCGTTGAGGTTGATGGCGCGGCAGGCATCGCGGAGAACGATTGCAGGCAGACTCAGGCGGCGGGCGTCGAGGGCGGAGTAGCCGACGCAGTAGTCGTAGGCGAGGCCGGTGAGAAAGACACGGTTAAGGCCGCGTTCGCGCATGTAGCCGGCGAGGCCGGTCGCGGTGGTGCGGTCGTTCTCAAAGAATGCTGAATAGGAATCGATGGTGCGGCGGAAGCCTTTGCGGAGGATGAGTTCGGCGCGGGTGAGGTGAAGCGCGGGGTGAAAGTCGGCTCCGGGCGTGCCCTGGACGCAGTGATCGGGCCAGAGGGTTTGCAGACCGTAGGCGAGTTTGATTTGCTCGAAGGGCTTTTTGCCGGGGTGGTCCGAGGCGAAGGAGTTGTGGTCGAGGGTGTGCCAGTCCTGGGTGAGGATGATGTGCTGGAAATGCTGCGCGACACGGTGGATGGGGTTGATGACGGCATCGCCGTCTGCAACGGCTAGCGCGCCGCCGGGGCAGAAGTCGTTTTGCACGTCGATGACCAGGAGGACGTCGGTTGGAGTGATCTTCATTTGTTCTCCATACAGAATATCTCCGTTATCGGATCACATGAAGAGTTAGAAACAACCGCAGTCATTTATGGCGCGTTGCGCCACCCGAAGAACATGAAAAGTAGTACGGGGGAGTGTCCGGGCCTAAAAGGCCCTGTAACTCTTTGCGCATGATTTCAGCAGCCTGAAGGCTGCAGCTCCCTCCGTATTCCTAATCCCCAAGCACCGCTGCGCTGGAATTTTCAGGGCAGATCCTTCGGCTTCGCCTCAGGATGACATTTCCAATAACAAAACCTCAATTGCTGAAGAATGCCTCTACGTCGGTGATGGTCGCCGTCATTCGGTATGGAGGCAGACTCTGCAAAAACGCCTGGCCGTAGCGCTGCTTGGTTATGCGCGGGTCGAGCAGGACCAGCACGCCGCGGTCTTCCAGCGAGCGGATCAGGCGGCCGAAGCCCTGCTTCAGGGTGAGCACTGCGGAGGGGACCTGGTAGTCGAAGAAGGGTTTGCCGCCGGCTTCTTCTATCGCCTTCATGCGGGCCTGCACTACAGGATCGTTGGGCACTGCGAAGGGCAGGCGGTCGATGATGACGCAGCTCAGCGCTTCGCCTTGCACGTCCACTCCCTGCCAGAAGCTTGAGGTGCCGAAGAGGACGGCGTTGGGCGTGGTGCGGAATTGCTCGAGCAGCGCTTTGCGCGGCGCTGTGCCGTGCAGAAGGATTGGATAGTCGAGCACGGGCATGAGGCGTTCGTGGAGATCGCGCATCTGCGCGTAGCTGGTGAAGAGGCAGAAGGCGCGGCCTTTTGAAAGCTCGAGCACGCGGCGGATGCAGTTGGCAGCAGCCTCGGGAAAATCGGGATCGCGCGGGTCGGGCATGCTGTGAGGCAGATAGAGGAGCGCCTGTTCTCCGTAACGGAAATGCGAGGGCACCACGAGTTCGCGGGCGTCGGTCATGCCGAGACGCTTGCGGATGTGTTCGAAGCCTCCCTGCACGGTGAGCGTTGCCGACGTGAGAATCGCGGTGGGGATGGTTTCGAAGACCAGCTCGTGCAGCAGTTCGGAGACATCGATCGGCGTGGCCTGTAGGAAGGTGTGGCGCGATTGCGACTTGAATCCGCCACGGCCTGGTGACGAGGCGCGATCATTATTTGCGCCACCTTGAATGCGGCGTTCGAGCCAGTAGACCATGTTGCTCGAATTTGATTCCAGCAGAAATTCGAGTTCAGATCTAAGG
>NZ_JBARMD010000720.1:0-6024 GCF_049802275.1 Occallatibacter sp.
TCCGATTGTTTGTTGTGTCGCTTGTACCACCCGTGCCTTCCTCCGAATGTTCAGCATAACGAAGGATGTAAGCCCATCCGCCAGGTCCGGGGTTTCCAACGCAGGCTCCATCTGAAATTAGTGTGACTTTCTTCACGATTCGCTTTGGCTCCTTGAACCAGCAACTAAACCATGGACCCGAGCTTAGATTCTGCCTGTTGAATGCGAGCCAGACATACATCGCGGCCGAGGACGATCATAGTTTCAAAAAGCGGCGGCGCATTTTTGCGTCCGCAGATGGCTACGCGGATTGGCTGGAACATCGGACCGGCCTTTAGACCCAGAGAGGTTGCGGCAGTGCGTAACGCCTGGTCGAGTGAATCGTGATCGAAGGGAGTCGCGGGCAGGATCTCGAGCGCGGTTTGAAGAACCCGGCGGGCCATGGCGGCGTCGCCACCCTTCGATGGAATCAGCTCGGCTGGGTCATAGGGCGCGAGTTGCGGCAAGAAGAAGAAGTCGGCGGCGGAGACTGCGTCTTTCAGGAACTTGATGCGCTCGCGGATGAGCGGGGTTACGGCGAGAAGCTTTTCGGGTGAGGCAGAGAAGCCGGCCTGCTCGAAGAAGGGCTGGAGGCGCGCACTCAGTTCCTCGACGGGCAGGGCGCGAATGTGCTCGCCATTGAGGTGAACTGCCTTGGCGTCAAATGGGTCTTCTTCAGTGAAATTCACGACAGCGTTGGAGCGGTTGACGTTTTCGAGCGTAAAGGCGGATGTGAGTTCGTCGAGCGTGAGGAACTCGCGATCGTCTTTGGGCGACCAGCCGAGGAGGCAGAGGAAGTTGATGAAAGCGTCGGGGAGGAATCCAGCATCGCGATAGGTGGTGACGCTGACAACGGGGCCGTGTTTGCGCTTGGAGAGCTTCGCGCCATCGGGTGCGACAAGTAGCGGCAGGTGCGCGAACTGCGGCGCGGCGGCACCGATGCCTTCAAAGATGAGGGCGTGCTTGAAGGTGTTGGTAAGATGGTCCTGGCCGCGAATGATCTGGGTGATGCGCAGGTCGGCATCGTCGACGCAGGACGAGAGGTGATAGGTCGGGTTACCGTCAGACCTTAGCAGGGCGAAGTCTTCGATCTCGTCGGCTGGCTTGGACATGGGACCGTAGACGGCGTCGTGGAACTGGACCATGCGGCCTTCACCGCGGGGGACGCGGTAGCGGAGAGCGAATGGTTCGCCGGCAGCGGCGCGGCGGTCGCTTTCTTCCCGCGGTAATTCGCGCAAGCCGGGGTTGAAGAGCCAGGCTCCCTGTGAAGAGGATGCTTCGCCTTCGGCAGCGTGCGCGGGGGTAAAGTCGCGATAGGCCAGGCCACTGGCAAAGATGGCGTGGGCTGCGGAGCGGTGCAGTGCGAGGCGCTCAGACTGCTTGTACTCTTCGTCCCAGGAAAGGCCCAGCCAGCGCAGCCCCTCAAAGATGGACTGGACGCTGGCGTCTGTATTGCGCTCGACATCGGTGTCGTCCAGGCGCAACACCATGGTTCCATGGTTGTGCCGGGCGTAGAGCCAGTTGAAGATAAATGTGCGCGCGCTGCCCACGTGGAGAAAACCGGTGGGCGAAGGCGCAAAACGAACGCGAACATTTCCAGATTTTGAGGGAGTGGAATCGGGCATCGTGTCAGTTACTTTCCATTCACGATGCTAGCATTCGCTCCCCGCCGAATCAGGTGTGCTGTCTCACGCCTGGGGAGGATAGGGTGGCTGGGGCGGCGGTGGATAGGGCGGCGGATAGGCAGCCATCGGCGCCGGGACCACCTTCCATTCTGCAAACGCCAGCACGTACAACAGAACCAGCGTGCCCAGGGATGGAATGAGGCAAAGCAAGCACAGCCACGGCGAGAAACCCGCTTTTTTGAGGATGAACCAGCAGGGAATCATGACCACGGCGATCGAGATAATGATGATGATCGGAATGATGGCCATCATGGCCACCATGATCTTCTGAATCATTTCGGGACTCGGCTGATTGTCCTGTAACAGCATTGCAAGCATATGCATACAAACACTCCAGAGATGGAATCAGAACTCTGAGCCAAGCTACGTCGAATCACGGATTTTCGCAATGGGATTCTTTGGAGAGTTGATCACAGACGTTCCGGGGAGGTCCCGCGATTCTGAAATCTGTTCCTTGTCGTAACCCAGATCACACGTCGGCGGCAAGTTGTGGCCCGTACGAGAGTCGGAAGAATCGAAATGGCGAAGATCATCAAGAGCAGCTGCAGATCCCCTCCGCTCCCTCCGGTTGGTCGGGATGACAAGCGCATTTGCGGCTGGTTTCTAGGCGACTTCGGACTTCATCGAGGGTGGTGCGGAGACTTCGCCTTCTTTTTCCTGCGCCACGCGCGAGATCGATACGACCGTAATATCGTCTTCCTGCCCGAATATCTCCGCGGCCTTCACGATAAACGCGGCAGGCAGGTGGCTGATGGAACGCGCGCGATTGAAGCCGAAGAGCTCGTTCTTTGCATTCTTCGCTTCAATCACACCATCGGTGATCACCAGCAGGCGATCCTTCTGCTTGAGATGGAGGGTTTCCTGATCGAAGGTGACTGAGGCGTTCAAACCGAGGGGCAGGTTGCCCGCCATGTTGAGTTCCTTGCCGTTTAGGTATGGCGCGATGTGGCCGGCATTGGCAATGGTTGTCTTGCCATCCCTCGCGACATGCATCGCCACGCATGTCGCATAGGACTGCCCGCGGCCGCACAGCCTGCGGTTCAGGGATTCGAGGACGACATGTGGCTCGTGGCTTGTTTCCACAGTAGTGCGAATAGCGCCGACGATCAGCGCTACCTGCATGCCGGCCTGCAGGCCTTTGCCGGTCACATCGCCCAGAAGAATCAGTACGCCGCCGTGGCCATCAGGAATGATCTGGAAGAAGTCTCCGCCTACCTGCTGTGCCGGCTTGTACTCTGTCTCGAGCACGTACCCTGGAATCGTGGGAATCGCTTCGGGAATGAGCAGTTGCTGAATTTGCCGCGCCTGGTCAATCTCTGCTTCCCACTGCTGCCGCAATTTCAGAGACTGCAGGAAGCGTCGCATCAGCAGTATTGTGATGATAATCAGCGAAACCACGACGGCAATCTGACTGATGCCCACCGCCAGGCCAAACGGGAAGAAGCTCAGCGGCATATGCAGCACCAGCAACTCCTGCTGGTAAAACGAGACAACTAGCAGACCTACTGCGGGCATGGCCAACCATGCCCCGGCGTGGTCCCTGCGCATGCCTTCCCACGCCACCCAGAGCAACATACCGGCCAGCAGCAGTTTCATGAAGGTGGCGAGAGGTGACAGGAAAGCCGCCGCCTGAATCGGGATGAGGTGCCCATAAAGAGGCGCGCGCATCATGGCGATTGTCAATGCCAGTGCAATCGCGAAACCCCACACCATTTTGTGCTGCCGCGGCATATGCCCCATGCGGAACCAATAAGCCCAGAAGATGATCCAAAGCGCAATCACCGCAGGCTTGAGGATGGCATCCGACAGCATGAAGAAAAAGGATCCCGGGATAACCGCGGAATAGTTTCCGACCAGGGACACGATGGTTTGCAGCATGACCCCGGTGCAAGCCAGGCCAAGCCACAAGTAAGCCTTCTCTTTGCGATCGAGCCAGAAGAGAACCGCCGCCACAATGATCGCCAGCAGAAGCAGAGCCAACTCAAGAAAGCTGTTCAATTGGGAGCGATTGACGGCATCCCAATCGAGGCGAAGCATGCGCTCAATTGGTCCCGCCTGTCCCAGGATCGGTGGCCCGTGCAAGCCGCCCGCGTCTGGGTTGGTCAAGGCTGTCGATGGATCCATCCAGACGCGAATGGCGAACGTGATCTGCCCGCTCTTGATGCCCCTCGGCAATGCAAAAGTTCGCGGCAGGGTGAGATAGGTCCTCACGCCGCTCGGCGTAAAGTGCCCAAACTCCCCGATTAGCTGCCCGTTCACGAATACCTGATAGGCGTCATCGACGTCGTCGGGCATCTTGATTTCCAGGCCGCCTTCCGACAGTCCTGGATCATATTGAACATTGACCTTCAGCCGGTACCACGCGTATCCCGCGTAGCCGCTGTCACCCAGAGCCGTCCATCCAGGCATGAATCCGCTGCTGCCTAGAAATGGATCGTAGGATCCCGGCGGCGGAGTCAAATCCATCGAAGGCCACCCGGAGTCGTTGAAGTCCGGCTGCGCCCACTGCAGATCATCGCCTTTGTGGAACTTCCAAGGGCCGTTCAACTCAACGCTGGAAGATCCAAGAACAACTTGCTCTGCCCAGTGAGAAACAGGGGCAGACGCTGTGTTCGCGGTTGACGCATTCACGCCCTGCGATGGCGGAGCATTTTCTGCGCGCACAACATTGACCATCGTGCCGAGACAAAAGGCCGCGACGAGTATGGATATCTTCTTGCCTGTTACAGATAACCGCAACACGCGCATCTGGGAAGTGGCCTCGCCCCACCGAGGTCTGTCGTTCTCTGGCCCAATGGTATTTCCGGAGAATACGCGTCTGACCCGCGTTGGGGCAATATAAATTGGCTCATTCAGAACTGCATTGGCAATTTCTTGCCACAATCAGATTCCCGCGCGCCCTTTATGTGATGTCTTCCGTGTCATAGACCGGGCTGACCGGCCGCTTTTTTGGCACTCCGTGAACCGACGCCAAGAGATCATCGACAACATCTTCCAATTGCTTCTGACTTTCGATCACGGCACTCATGCTCTTCAACTCATCGGGTTCGATTGACCGCTCGACCAGCACGACGGCATGGCACTGAGCCACGTGGTCAAGTCCCAGGCCCTCGGGGGTCTTGGCCTTGATGCTCACCTGCTCCATCTCAATGCCCAGCAGGTCGGCAACAGACGAACGCAGATCACCGGCAACCGGTGCGATTTTGGGAGCATTCATGATCAGGGTGGTGTCGACATTGACGATGCGGAAACCGGCGTTTTGCAGCTCTTCCATGGCCAATTTGAGGAAGATCGCGGAGTTTGCGTCCTTCCAGCGCGGATCGCCCGGCGGAAAGAAGCTTCCGATATCTCCCGCAGCTACAGCCCCAAGCAGCGCGTCTGTAATGGCGTGCAGCAACACGTCGCCATCAGAGTGTCCAACCAAACCCTCAGGATGATCCAGCGTCATGCCGCCCACGCGCAGGGGTATACCCGCCTTGAACACATGCGAGTCCCAGCCAAATCCGATTCTTGTCTCCATGGTCTCCGTGCCAGTTTGTGGTCTCGCCGAACCTAGCGACCACGCTGGCGCAGGTAAAACTCCGCCAACTCCAGGTCACCCGGCTGCGTAATCTTCAGATTAACCTGAGAACCGTGAACCACTGCTACCGGAATTCCGGCGCGCTCGATTACTGACGCTTCGTCCGTTCCCAGAAACCCCTCCTCCATGGCGTCGGTCATCGCCTTCCGCAGCAGTCCAAAGCGGAATCCCTGGGGAGTTTGCGCCTGCACGATGAATTCGCGTGGAATCGTGGAGGTGATGATTGCACCGTGCGCGGTGCGTTCCACCTGTTTGATCGTGTCGATGGCGGGAAGACCGACAATGGCTGCGCCATGCTCGACCACCGCATCGATGGTCCGATCGATCGTTGCCTTGTCAATCAGCGGCCGCACCGCGTCGTGCACCAGCACCACGTCATCCGGGTCAGCCGGAACGGCATTCAGTGCATGCAACACCGATTCCTGCCGTGTATCTCCACCTTCGACTACGTGCACGCGGCCAGTGAATCCATATTCAGCAACCTGCGCCTGTACGCGTTCCATCTCGGTTTTGCGCACGGCCACGTAGATTGCCGTCACCCGCTCGACCGCGGCGAACGCCCGCAACGAGTGGATCAGAATCGGAACACCATCCAGCGAGAGAAACTGTTTAGCCGGGGGCCCCGATGACGGATCTTTGTCGTTGAGGTGTTTAGGCTGCGGCCCGGCCATACGTGTTCCCAGCCCCGCAGCGGGAAGAATTGCGAAAACCTGCATAACTCGCCGAGTATACAACCTCGCC
>NZ_JBARMD010000721.1:0-2551 GCF_049802275.1 Occallatibacter sp.
TTTTCCACCTCACGGTAGTAGGATGCTCCAAGTCCGCATCGGGAAAGCTCCGCTCTCCTTTAATGCGAGAGACTTGCAACCACCCTGTGCGCCCCGCTCGATGCGTGACAAATGAGAATCTGCGGAATGATTCCCGTTTCGGTGGCGTAACTTGCCGCCAGTGCCTCCGCGAATTCATTTGCCTTATTCTGCTCGACCAGGTTGATGGTGCAACCTCCGAAACCTCCGCCTGTCAGCCGTGCTCCGATTAAACCCGGCAGCTTGTGGGCCAACGTTACCATCGTGTCGGCTTCGACGCAGCTCGCTTCAAAATCGACGCTGTAGCTTACGTGCGCTTCTGCCATCAGTCTTCCCAGCTCTTTCAGATCGTGATGAATCAACGCATCTGCCGCGGCCACCGTGCGTGTGTTCTCGGTGATCACGTGACGCGCGCGCTTCTGTGCATTCGTGCTCATCTCCGAGCCCCACTTGTGCAGATCCTCCACCGTCGCATCCCGCAGAAAGCGAACCTCGGGCCTGTGCCGTGCAATCACCGCGGCAGCTTCCTCCACTTCCGCGCGCCGCGATGTATATTCGCCGCCCGCCACGGAATGCTTCACCATCGTGTTCGCAATCACCAGCGCCACATTTGAAGGAATCGGCGCCAGCTTGAAACTCAAGTCGCGGCAATCCAGCAGCAGCGCGTGATCCTCAGCGCCATTCGCTGAAATGAACTGATCCATGATGCCGCAATTCGCGCCGACAAACTCGTTCTCCGCGCGCTGGCACAGTCGCGCCAGCTTCGGCCGCGGATAGTCGATGCCGATCAGCGATGTGACCGCGAGCGCCGTGGCCACTTCAATGGCAGCCGAGCTCGACAGCCCAGACCCCAGAGGCACATCTCCCAGCAGGCTCAAGCTGAAGCCCGGAATGCGATGCCCTTCGCTGGCCAGAATCACGGTTACGCCGAGCGGATAATCGCTCCAGTCCTTGCTGCCTGTCTTCGGCAAAGCCTCCGCATCAAACGCGCGTTCTTCCTTGAAATTTTCTGAATAGATGACGATCTTGCCGTCGTCGCGCGGAGAGATCCCAGCCAGAGTGGCGAAATCAATTGCGGCCGGCATGACAAATCCCTCGGCATAATCCGTGTGTTCGCCAATCAGATTCACGCGTCCCGGAGCAGCGAAGATCTCGGGTTCGCTGTTGAAGCGGCTCAAATGCAAGGATCGCAAAACTTCAGGGTCACGCATTGTTCATCTCTCGATTCGTTCGATTTCAACTTCCATGGTCCACTTGAAACAGTCACGCGGCTCAAGCACGAGCGACCACGGGCCCGTTTCAGCCAATGAATCCACCGGCGCCGTCGCAGGCTCGAACGCAACACACATCTGCTTCGGCCCCGGCCTCTCCGGCCATCCTCCGTAACAGATCCACAAACCCAGATATGGTGTCGCCGCAGCATCGAACTTGACGCGCAATCGTACACCCGCCGAAGGCCGTTCCAGTGCACACCAGTTCGCCGATCCATCGAGGGGGCCTGCAAACAGCTTGTCGCCAATGCCCGACCTCGGTCCGTCCGCAACACGCAGGTCCACCGTGGCGCCGTCCGCCCGCCGAGCCATTGGCCACGCAACAGAATCGCCGCGCGTGCCTAGCCGCCCCCCGCCTGATCCCTCCAGCCACAGCGAATGGATTGACTCGGGCAACACAACCCGGTCGCCCTTTTCTACCGCAAACAAAGGATGCGCCGACCACGACCACGGAACCGCTTTCGAGCTGGTGTTGATCAGCTTGTATTGAAGATTCAAATGCCAATGCCCGCCGGTCTCAAGCAACTCCATCCGCCGCTCCAACTCCAGCGGCAACGAAAAGCACTTCCCAACCAACGTCACTTTGTCCCTGGTCTCTGAACTCTCGTCTCTGGCAGCCCACTCCACGCGCCACAAATCCCCGTGGTCCGGAATCTCCGCCACTGCTGCTTCGGTCTTCACCGCGCACGGGGCCACCGAAGGCAAACACTCATCCCACCCGCCCGCATCCGCAGCATCAAATGGCATCGTTCGGGTCCGCGGCGCAATCGGGGCCAGCGGCGGCTGCAACAACTCGAGCTCTCCAATCCGGATCGATGCGATTTTCCCTCCGTATAAAGGCAGGATCGTCACCGCGCAATCGCCAGCCCGGATGAGAACGTTTTCAGTTTTGGCGAAGGATGTCCGCAAATCCGTCATCTTCACCCCTTCTCCACTTCCGCACACGCCACACTCAGCAAGTTCCAGATGCGGTCCAGCCACGCCTCATGTTCAGGCTTCATCATCACCGATCGCAGACACACTACATGCTCTTCAGGCATGTCTGAATCGCCTGCCGGCCCAAACCAGAATTGCGGCAATTGTACTAGCGCCAGGTGCAGGTTGCGTCCCGCGCAAGCCGAAAAAATCGATTGACCCAGCCGCGAAGCCAGCGCGGCCGTCGCTGCCATCATCTTCCAAACCACGATGTCCAGTTCCGGGCCGCCCGCCGTCAGCGCCTCAAATCGTCCGTCAGCCCGCAGACGCCGGTCCAACTCCAACGC
>NZ_JBARMD010000722.1:0-13154 GCF_049802275.1 Occallatibacter sp.
GTGTAGAAACCGAATCGAATCTGGTTCATTAGATCACCAGAGAGGCTAGAAACTCCCGAGCGGATGCATTTAGCAAGCGGATCGGATTTCCTCCCCGATCCCCAAAGGCAGGGCTCGGGTGGATGAAATCGTGGCCAACCGCCTTCCAGCATCGTCGTAGCAAGGTCTTGATGATACGTTTCGATTACTTGAGAAGGTTGAGATTGTGCGTGATGGGTTGGGGGCTCAGCTGCACATTTTCCGTCATGCCGCCTGCGGTTAGAACGCCATTCATCGTACCAACCGGCGTACCTGGGAAGCGATACGCACCTTTTTTATCGCTATAGGTCACGAAGGTACGGCCGTTTGCTGTGAGGACAACCTTCTGTCCGATCTGCGGCAGGTGGTTCTTGTCGTACAAAACACCAGATAGAAACGGGTTGCCTACCGGAACTGGCGCAAACGTAAATGAGCCAAACACCGTGTCCCAGTAGACCGCAACCTGGGCTATGTCGCTAGTGTACCCGTAGGAGGGATCGGCGATGGCAACCGCAGCAGAACTCGACGTGCCAACAGTATTCTCGGTGCTGTTGTTTTGGGTCCAGGTCCAGGAGTCTTTGGTGGACAACGTTAGATTCGCAATGAGTCCTACAGTCACGCTGGCCGTGACCGTGATGGCATAGCTACTATCTGCTTCGTGCTTGACCGCCTGGGATCCATCGTAGGTGACGGTATAGGTGCTGATCGTCGGCGAATCCTGTGACGTGAGCGGTGGTTCATAAGGGAACGTCGTTGAGGTTTCCTGAAAGCGGCGCGTATCGATCGCAGTGGCACCGTTAGCGAAGGGGTCTGCTTTCAGAATTGAAGCATAATCGTCTGTCGTGAATCCTCTCGATTTGAGAGTGGCCGCCACGTCGGCCCGCATACTGGCCGGGTTCTTTAGCTCCGAAACGTAGACGTAAATCTGATCAAGGACCGGGCCGTTCACGCCCGGAGTGTAAGTAATTTTCTTGCCTGCGACCTCGATAGTCATCGCGGGATTAAGACAGAGCCAAATTTGATCATAGTCGTGATCGATTCCGTTCAGTGCAGGACCCGGTACCTTCACCTCATTTTTCCCAGTCGAGGAAATTTTGTACTCCGTACTTGTAAGCTGAGTGGTAGACCACTCATTGCCGAGCGAAGCTGAGGCCATATTTCCTCCGCCCCCGACCGATAGACCAGCCGTGATACTGTAATCCGATTTGAAGGAACTCGAGACATCGACGATTGTGCCCAAGCTACTGCCCGTGGAGTAATCGACATAACTTGCGCTCTTACCTCCGGCAGTGCCGGGAGGCGCATAGATGACGGTCATGACCTGATATTTTGGAAAAAGTTGCCCTTCCTGAATCCCGCCGCTACTGGAACACGCAAGGGTCGCACTGGCTTGCAAACCCTGCAGATTCATATTCATTTGCTTCAATGTAGCTGCATAAATCGCCTGGCCCGGCCCTTGATATTGGGTACTGTTCTTGGTTAATTCGAAGTCGCTAATCTTAGTTATTTGATCGGTGACCCGCTTTTGCGCTGCTAAGCAATTCGCTGATCCCGGTTGCGCGCCTGCACTGGCGACGGAAAGCAGAATACCGATTAGACCCATCAAAATAGGGAAGCGTCCCGACATATATCCTCCTAAAGAGCCGGACTACGGCGGATGTTAAAAGCGAATCTTTGCAGCCAGAGGCCAGCTTACTCGTCCACTCCTGCGACAAATAATCTGCATTGGTCCGAGAGAGGTACAAGCATAACTCAGATTGTGAAATGACTGTCCAAAATATTATTCGCCCTCATAAATACCGAAGCGCGTGTCTATCGGCCAAAGAGCATTCCAAGGTCGGGGTGCTTCGTGGGTCAGCCGGAAGACCTTGGCCTATTTGAAATTCTAGGCAAGACTGAATTGATCGGCGCTGGTGGGTTCCTGTTCTGTACGCGGAATGGAAAGCCGTTGGGTTCATCCTGTATTCTGCGTCGCCATCTCCACCCGGCACTTAAGCAGGCTGGGTTCGTCAACCCACACACCGGCGATCACAAAGCAGGCAACCACGCTTTTCGTCGTTTCCGGAACACGTACCTCCGCAACTACACCGAGTGTCCTGAAGGTCTCCAGAAGTTTTGGATGGGCCACGCCGGTGACAGCATGACTGACCTTTACGACAAGATCAGGCACGATCTGGCTTTTCGAAGGATGTGGGGGGAGAGGTGCGGCGTCGGCTTCGATTTGCCCTCGATTGTACCGAATGTACCGAAAACGGTACTCAGCCATGCAACGGAAAAAGCCGCGTAACTCTTTAATTGTGAATGAGAAAGAATGGTCGGGGAGAGAGGATTTGAACCTCCGACCCCCTGGTCCCGAACCAGGTGCTCTACCAGGCTGAGCCACTCCCCGAACTTGGTTTGCGGATGCGTATCATCGGGCGCTGCCTGGTGCGTTTTCCCGCTTGGTACGCTTTGGTAAGTGTAGCAGAATCTCCGAACAGATGGCTTGGCAGGGACGAACCTGAGCTTCATTCGTATCCAGGGCCTCGGGCGCGGTTGCGACTGAAAAAGTGCTTGCGCTGACGAGAAAATAAGCCCGCAAGGCTCATCGCCTGGCGGGCTTATTTCGAAAGGCTGACAACCGAATCTATTATTTCTCCGGAGCCGCCGGGGAGGGTGCACCGGGGAAGATCTCTTCGATGGGAGCACGGCGCTTCTCCTCGCCCGCGGGATCGGGCAGCGGTTTGCGAGGAATCATCTCGTCTCGTTGAGCTGCGTTGTAGACGAAGATCGCTTCGACCGTGGCGATCTGCTTCAGGTCCGCCGCCTGCAGTCGCTCCACCACGTCCTGGTTGGAATGATGGTCGCGGCTTTCGTAATCGAGGTCATCCTGAATGAATTGGAATCCCGGAATTCCCACTGCGTCGAAGCTCAGGTGATCCGTTCCACCGGTGTTTCGCATCGTCAGTGTCGTAACGCCCAGGTCTTTTAGAGGCGCCATCCACTGCGCAAAGATGGGGGAGACGGCGGCATTGCCCTGAAGATAGATCCCACGAATTTTGCCCGAGCCGTTATCAACGTTGAAGTAGGCGGAGATAAGTTTCTGCTCCGGCTTCACTTCGAGTGGTCCGGTGGCACGGCGCAGAAATTCAGGAAGCGCCATTTGATCAGGAGCAGTTGAGAGCGCGGCCGAGCCGAAGTGCTGCTTGCAGTATCCTTTTGATCCGAGAAGACCCTGTTCTTCGCCGGTCCAGAGCGCGATGCGGATGGTACGGCGTGGCTTAACGCCAAGCGCTTTGAGGATGCGCACGGCTTCCATAGCAACGACCGTGCCGGCTCCGTTGTCTGTTGCGCCTGTACCTGCGATCCAGCTATCCAAGTGTCCGCCGAGCATAACGACCTGATCCTTCAGCTTGGGATCGGTGCCGGGAATTTCGGCGACGGTGTCAAAACCGTGTTCATGTTCGCCCGTAAATTGGGTATCGATGTTGATTTGGACGGTTACAGGTACATGAGCCTGCGTGAGCCGATAGAGGCGACCATAGCTCTCGATTGCAGCAACAGCTACGGGGATTTTGACGCGCTTGTCTGCCAGGTAGGGTGTCCGGCCCAGCGTTGCTCCGTTGTCATCGAAAAATGTCCCGCCGCTGCCGCCGCCATTCTTGCCGTCGCGGCTCGGCTCGATCACTGCTGCCACTTTCTCATCTGTGAAGAACTGCGCGACCTTATCTATCATGCGCATGCGTTCCAGATACGTGCGGAGGCGCGCCTGCATCTCCGGTGGAATGCCGCCCGCATTGGCGTTTACCGGGAACTCGGCGATATCTTCAAGTTCCTTTTCTGTATAGCGTTCAAAGAGCGCCTTATCGACAGGCGGAACTTCGCGCATTGCGCCGTACAAGACAATTTTGCCGGCCAGCTTTCCCTTGTATTGATCAAAATCCTTCTCGCTTTGGATATTGACGAAGACCACGTCACCCGTGACAGGACCGGGCGTTGCCGGGGACCATGGTGTTGATTGCAGAATCAAAACCGCGGTATCGGGTGTGACCATGCGCGCCCAGGTGTTCATTTGTTGCCAACCGAGGCCGAACTCGCCCCAGTCTTCCAGGTGTGCATTTTCCAGTCCGATTTTGGTCAGCGTCTGGCTGGTCCACTCATTGGCCTTCTTCAAATTGGGCGACCCCGTCAGACGCGGGCCGATGCCATCCATCAGCGCTGAAGCAAATTCCATCACGTGCGAGTGGTTCAGGCCCTCATCACGAATTCGCTGGTACATCGTCATGTCGAGCGATTCGGTAGCGGGCTGGACTTCGCTGTACGGATCGACGGGGGCGGCAGGCGGCGTGGGCTTTGGTTTATCGGCTGCGTAAAAAACAGTGGCAACGGCCAGCAGCAGCGCCGCCGGGGAAAGGCGGGCAATTGAAATGCGCATCTTTTCGAACTCCGATGGGATGGGGTTGATACCTGTGCAAATTCTATGGCATCAACCACACCCGGAGGCCACAAATAATGCCGGCATGCCGTTGCGATCGGGAGTTCCTGCTTGGCGGCTTAGTCGGACTTTCCGCCGTCCACTGAAGCAGGGAGGTCGAGCGCCACAAGGGCAAATCGAGTTTTGCCGTTCATGGAATCTTCGAAGCCGAGGATGTGCTGATGGCGCTTCGAGCCGGCCTTGAGCTGGAGGCCTCCGTGGACACCAAAATCCTTGTCATCGATCTTCACGTTTCCATGACTCCCGTTGTCGGCGCAGGTCAACCCCTCTGAAGTTGAGATGGGTGTACCTACGGGCGCATTTCCCTGGCAGGTGATGACGTCGCCGTAGCGCCCCAGAGCCTTCTTGTAGAACGCCGTCACCTTGTCCTGGGAATCGTCGGTGGCGTAGTTTACCGCGCGTACGCGCAAAGTCCATTCGCCAAAGCCCATGTTCACATCGGCGGACTTGTCATGATCTTTGTCCTTCACGATCTCAGCGCCGGGATACACAGGCAGCCCCAGGTCAGCCGCTGAAATCTGATCGGTATTGACGTGGACTCCGCCAAATGGCGTGTCGACCTGGACATTTTTTTCCTTACCGCTGGCATCCTTGTCTACGTGGACCCGGCAGCCCGCAATGCCTGCAACCAGGGCCGTTCCAGCCAAAATACAGATCGCCTTCCGATTCATAAGATTACCCTCACACACCGTAGTACGGTATCAGACGCCTGTTGGTTCCGGCTGTTGCGCCGCGTGTGCGGCCAACCGGTAGAGCGGCATTTCCGCCTCAGAACATGCGGCAGGACGTTAAGAATGAGCCGCCAAACTGCAATCTGAACATCAAAAGGGCCGCTGCGCATTCATCGCAGTGGCCCATTTTCTTTTGTAATGATGCTGAAGTTGCTTTCCCGACCCCAAGAACATAATTCAGACTGTCGGCGAATCAGTTGTCCTGGTAACCAATCAATGTGCTCCGTGCTGGTGGTCTTCTGTTTTTCCGTCGGCCGTGCCACCAGTTGCCCAGAGAATGCACGCGAGAAAGACTGCAGCGATGACCGGGACAACAAGGAATGGGGAAGTAATCATGTTTGAGCTCCCTGAGAACTAGATTAACAAATTTGCCGCATCATGGCTTCATTTCGAAATCAGTTAAGTATCTCGTAAAAAGCGCCTTGCGTCGCATCAAAGATCCGACCATTGGTCATCGGAAAGGTAAGGCCACCGGGCTTGCATTCGTCGAAGCGGTTGCCGGAAGCATGGAAACGTGTGCCGGCGCATGGGTTTATCATGGAATCGCCCGTATCTCGATCGATCCAGGAGCAACTCATGAGCGAAAAGAACGCTACATCGCCCCGCAACAAGGGCCGCCGCGATTTTTTGAAGATCGGCGGAGCAGCCACTGCAGCGCTGCTCACGCCCTCCGCATTTGCCGTCACGCCCAATAAGTCCCTGCCCGGTCTGCCCTCGAATCCGCGCACGCCGGCGGCCATGCCCACGCGGAATCTGGGCAAGACTGGATACAAGGTAGGCGTTTTCTCCCTGGGCGGCCAGGCTGCGCTCGAGAAGCCGAACAACTTTGATATCGCGGTTCCCATCGTCGATCGCGCCCTCGATCTTGGCGTGAACTATATCGACACCTCATCCATCTATGGGGGCCCGGACCGCTGGAGCGAACAGTACGTCGGCAAGGTGATGGCGAAGCGCCGCAACGAGGCATTCCTCGCGACCAAGACGAAGGAGCGGACGCGCGATGGTTCGATGCGCATGATCGAGAAGTCGCTGCAGTTGCTCCAGACCGACCACGTCGACCTCTGGCAATTGCACGATGTCGGCACCATGTATGACGTAGACCAGATCTTCGCCAAGGGCGGCGCGATGGAAGCGCTGCTCGACATGCAGCAGCAGAAGGTGGTGCGCTATCTCGGCATCACCGGACACTATCGGCCCGAAGCTCTCATCGAGTGCATTCACCGGCATGACTTCGATTGCATCCTGATGGCGATGAATGCGGCCGACCCGCATCACTACAGCTTCAATGAAGCGCTGCTGCCCCTGGCGGTTGAAAAGGAGATGGGCATCATCGGAATGAAGATTCCGGGACGCGGACGCATCTTGTCCACGTGGACGCCGCCTCCGATCGAGCAGCAGAAGCATTCATGGGAAGGCATGACGATCCAGACCGACAAGCCCGGCACCCTCTCCATGCGCGAAGCGATGTACTACACGCTTTCCCGCCCCGTTAGCACCGTAATCATCGGATGCGATAACACCGCGCAGCTTGAAGAGAACGTGCAGCTGGCGCGTAATTTCACGCCCATCAACGAAAAGCAGCAGACGGAGCTAGTCGCCAGGGCCGAGCCCTGCGCCAAGCCGTCACTGTTCTTCCGCTTCTACGACCGGCCGTAGGTGCTTTCTAGCTTCAAGAGGAAAGGCCGAAGCGCAGCGCTTCGGCCTTTCTGTTTCTCAAAGCTAATGGAATTCGCTCTTGGCGTGGCGTCGCTAGCGAATTCCTACCGTTCCGTTCACCGACCGAATGAGCGCCGCGGAATCGTATCCAACTCCGTCTTTGAAAACCATCTCCACCTTTTCGACATTCTCGATCTTCTCTGCAGGGTTGCCGCCGAGAACCACCATATCGGCGGCCTTACCTGGAGCGATGGATCCGATCTCTCCGTCTTTGCCCATGTATTTTGCGCCATTCAGGGAAGCAATGCGAATCGCCTCGACCGCGGTAAATCCGGCCTCGACCAACAACTCAAGATTGCGCTGGTCGCCAAAGCCAGGCACCACGCCGCCGTAGCTGGTTGGATCGCAGCCGGCCATCAGCAATCCGCCGGACGCCACGAACTCGCGCTCGAATTGCATCTCTTTGTGCAACAGAATCTCGCCTGTCTTCTGTTCTGCCATTGTCGACCGCACGGTGAGATATTCCTTGGCCGCCTCTACGGTCATGGTTTTCAGCGCCGCGCTTTCCCGCTGCATGGGCGGACGATTGGCGGTTAAGGTTTCCATCACCGCCAGTGTCGATGTGATTGCCACGTGATGTGCTACCAGGTCGCTGATCATATCGTGAACCGCGGGCGCGTCAACGTCGAGACTCTGCACAATGTAATTCAGGTTTTCGCGGAAGCCAGGACACACATCAGGCTTCTTGCCGGGAAAGAATTCGGTATCGACCACGAGTCCGTGTTCCAGGTTGTCGATGCCTAAAGCCGCAGCCTGCTTGAATCCAACGGAGCAGAGATGTCCTGTGATTTTGAGTCCGTGCGCATGGGCGTGATCGATCGCAGCTTTTAGCTCGTCTGCGGTGAGATAGTTATACGCTTTGAACGACGTCACGCCTTCCGCCGCCCAGTAGTCCACCAGGCGAGCTGCGTCGTCCGGGTCGCTCAGTTGATGCATCTGAATGGCGAAAGTGCCTTTGCCCTCAAGGTATGGTCCCGTAATATCGAACTTCGGCCCGGGAATTTTTCCGGCCTCGATGGCGCGCTTCAACTCGAGATCGGTGTAGGGCTCCAGGCTGCCGCCGGTTCGCGCCGTCGTCACGCCGCCGGCGAGATATAGGCGCGGCGCACTGTCTGCCGCCTCTGCATAGAGGCCGAGTCCGTCGGCAGGACGATTGGGCAGCGGGTAGAAGAGGTGCTCGTGCATGCCGACCAGGCCGGGCATCACCGTTTTGCCCGTCATGTCCAGCACCTTCGCGTTCGCAGGATCATCACCGTGCGATTTGGCATCGTGCAAGGCACTGATTTTCCCGCCCGTGATTACGATGCGCATATCTTCCTGCGGCGCGGCGCCGGTGCCGTCGATGATGCGCACATGATCGAGCACCAGTGCGGGCGCGTTTTCCCTGATGTAGGCCGAGAGCGCGGATTTGGCTTGAGCCGCGCACGGCAGGCTGAGGGTAAATGCAAAGCATAGTACTGCTCCGCGTTGCAGAATTAGCATGAGATCCTGGCCACCGGGAAGGGATTGGGTTCCGCCTGCAAGTCTCCGCCACGACACGGGTGGTGTCAATTGGAAATGCGGAGCCGTGCGCCTTCAGCCTATTCTTTTCCTCAGCACCCATGTCGTCATGCAGCGATAATCCTGCACGATGGTTGTCTTCAGGGGATCCACCAGCACGGCATTCATTTCTTCGACCAGGTCCATGAGCATCTCTTCGTCCACGAGGTACCACTTTGAACCATCGCCAACGATGAATCGATTCCCGCCAACTCTTTCGAAGTCCATGCCAATCCTTGACCCCAATCGACAAAACAACATCCCGCCCGGCCGGAGTACTCGCCAGAGTTCTGCCAGCATACCGTGAAAGTGTTCGTCATCCCGCGCGAAATGGAGCACCGAAGAACAGATGACTATGTCGGTAAATCCGTCCGCGAATGGCATTTTTTCAATAGGAGCAACCTGGAAATTTTCCGGCGGTAACCCCGTCTCCAGCGATGCAGACAATTTGCGCACGTGATCGACACCTTCGGCATCCTGATCCAGCGCGAAGACCTCGCATCCTTCGCGCAGCAAATAGACAAGGTTCCTCCCATAACCGCATCCGGCGTCCAGCACACGCATGCCGGGTGCAATGTTTCCGCGCAGAATCTGGTCGAAGACATAAATATCGATCTGCCCGAACTGCTCTTGTACGCTCAAGGCCACAGCGGCACCTTTTCTATATCGAAATCGGGAATTACTCGCGGTGCGAACTGCCTCGTCGCCCCCCACGTTGCCATCTTTTCAGCGCATCAGCCTTCAACGTTGAGGTAAAGCCGGTAATGCTCATCGTTGATCGTCGTGAATGGGCGCATTGAGATCACACCCGATGCTGTTTTCACCTGCCAGTTCGTCGAGCCATGTGCCACTTGCGTAACCGCAGCCATTTCCTGGGAACGCACGGCTGGCGGAATCTCGCCTACGGCAAACAGTGCCAGAGGGCCGTGCACAGCCGCCACCAGTTTCGGGTGCTGTGGATCGACCGCTTCGAGAGTCGTGGGCATGTCGAATTCAACTTCGATGCGATCGCCCTTCTTCCACGTGCGCATGATCGGCACGAATTGGCCCGGCATCAGTACAACGGGAAGGCGAGTCCCATTCACCGCAATCGAAGTCTTGGGGCCAACCCACTCCGGGATGCGGAGATGAATCGCGAACGTTGCGGACTTGTCCGGCGAGACTTCGATCTGTGTGGTCGGCCGATGCGGATACTCCGTCCGCTGCGTCAGGATCACGCGATCGCCGCCGCGATTCCACGTCACACGCGATGGAATAAAGAGATTCACGTACACGCCTTTGTCGTCGCAGAAATACGAACTGATGCCGTAATCCGCCGTGACCTGCGAAAACGTTCCGGTGCAGCAATGCCACTTGTAGGGGTGATAGAACTTCGAGCCGTCGTTGTTGTAATCAGAGTAGTAGAAGCCGTGCCCATCTTCCTTGATCGGCTTGGCGCCGAGGATGCAGTTGTAGAGCACGCGTTCCATGCTGTCTCCGTAGCGGCTGTCTTTCGTGGCTCGCAGAAGATAGCGCGTGATCTTGAAGTGAGCGTACGACCCGCACGGTGTCTCAAAACTCGAATGCGTTTTTGTCAGGCTCTCGCCAATTTCGCCGCTGCCGGGATTGCGAAAATTCTCGTCCGGCCCCCAGCCGCCCGTGGCGAAGCTCTGCGAGCGCACAAAATCGAATCCGTTACGCGCCGCGCGCAGATATTTGTCATTGCCAAGTACGAAGTAAGCCTGCATCGCGCTGCTCATGGCGTTGACATGGCTGTACGCATGCTTTCCGGGAAGCACATTTTCGCCGGCTGCCAACGGATCCCAATACCAGCTGTCAGCGAGATAATGCTCGCCCATCTGCTTATACCGGCTTCCGGCGCCGCGTTGCCATGCAAGAAAGAAATTCTCAGGGAGAGTGTACGGCTCATCCCAACAGAACGAGTCATCCTTATGTGGCCGCGCATACTGCTCTGCACGCGAGAGCGGACCGGGCGGCAGGTACTTCGTCACCGAGTCGAGCGCGGCATCGAGGGCTTTGAAGGCTTGCGGGGCTCCTGCGAATTCGTGCGCGTCGATCATCCCGACGGAGATCTTGTCATAGGTGTAGGCAGGGAAGCGGTTGTCATCCCAGAAGTGCGGCGTGATGGCAGGCGCGAAGCCATTGACAAGTCGATGCACTTTCTCCTGCGTGGCCTTGTCGCCGGTGGCTGCATAGTCACGCGCCAGGCCAGAGAGATACTGGCCAAAGCTGTGCCCCGGCGCAAAGCCGTTGTTGCCCGGGTTATCGAGATCGGCCAGCGGAGCCCAACTGTACCAGCCGCCCATCTCTTCGCCCGGATCCGGCAATCCAGCGCGTTGCCGGAAGGGCTTCAAAAGCGAATCTTCATCGAGGGCAAGATAGAACTTATGGTTGCGGTCGAATTGCTCGCGTACCGACCCTTCCAGCAGCTCAACGTCACCGTATCCGAACTGGCTCAGCGGCGGCGTAACTTGAGGCGCATCCTTTGTGCCTGCTAATCCCGAGCGTGCGCCAACCAGCGTAGCCGCGACAACCGCTGCGCTGGATTTGAGGAACGTGCGGCGGGATTGGGTCCGGGTGATCGACATCAGCATCTCCCGGAAGGATTCTATCGCGCACGGCGGCGTTTGATCATTTTGCGGCCGTCGTCCCCTTACTGGCCCGACGAAGCATCGCCTGCGCCTCGGCGGCATAAGGGCCGTTAGGCGTCAGGCTCAAATACTTCTGATAGGCCTCGGCGCAGCCCGGAGGCACATCATAATGCTTCGCTGCCAAATCGACCCCCGATTTCTTGAGAAGGCCGTTCGCCTTGATGTAATAGGCGAGTGCGTCCCTCGGATCGGCTTTGATGGCTTTGTCAGCTGCCGCGACCTGGGCTTCCGCGTCGCCAGTCTGCAGGAACGCGAGCGCCTCATTTTTCAGGAACTGCGCAGCGTGCGATGGGTCCAACTGAGTGGCGAGGTCAAAGGCTTTGGCTGCCTCCGGGGCGTTGCCGGTGCGTGCGTAAATCTCACCCAAACCGGCATTCGCGAATGCCTGCGCAGCAGGATTCGGCTTCCCGCTAGCGGTCTGGATCGCAAGAATCTGCTTGTACGATTTTTCAGCCTCGTCGAATTTCTTCAAGCCAATCTGGGCGCGGCCAAGATTCTCCCACAATGTCGATTCATCTGCGCTCAATCCGGACTCCTTGATTAACTCCAGGTCCTTGAGCATGAGAGATTCAACTTCGGCGCACTTGGAGTTCTTGATTGCTGCGGCCTTCGCGTCAATATCCGTGGCATCGGCGGTCTTGCCTAGTTCCCTGATAGCCGTGGTCCGGGCAGTGTCAGATTCCTTGAGATCCTGCGATGCAATGGTCAGATCCGCGTTAATGGTCTTGACGAGCCCTTCCTGGCCCTGCGCTGCGGCGTTCTGTTTCTTCAGATTTTCAAGCTCTTTCTTCTGCTCATCGGGCAGTTCGTCGATGAACGCCTGCCGGCTCATGTCATCGTTCTGTTCCAGATCCTTGCCGGCTGTGATGGTGATGTTATTAATGGCATCGATCCATAAGCTGGGTGGAGTATCGGGCATGCGATAGACAAGCGTGTACGTGGCGGCGGGTGCCTCACCCGCATAGTTCCCAAGCGAGTCCACCGGAAATGTATGGGCCACTGTAACGCCATTGTCCGTTGACAGGCAGATCAGGCCGGCAGGTTGCGGCTGACCTGTGTAGTTGATGACACGCCCGTGAATCCTGCCCGTCTGCTGTGCCAGAGCCGGCAGAAGGGATAAAGCGAGCACTCCGAGTAAGGCTGGACTGAATATCTTCATAATTCCTTCTTCCCCATTTGCGGGTGCGCGATTCGCCGCGAGCGTCCGCATTGATCTAACTCAGCTGACTCGTCTTGATGGCCAGCTTTTCAAACTCCACTGTTCCAAGGCCCCGATTCGCCGCCATCTGCAGATACGGCAAGCGCTCGGCGTCGAGGTTCCAATAGGCCTTCGCCACGTAAGCATCCAGCGCCACGGGGTCGGTTCCGGCAACAACGGTCTTCTTCAATGCGACATCTTCGAGGTTGCCGCCTGTCGGCCCGTTGCGTAGCAGGATGCGGTAGCAGTCCATGATGGTGAGCGTCGGCAGCATGAATGCTGCAAGATCGGCGAGGCTCTGATGAATCTGCTGATGGAGGCGGTTCCGCTGACCGCCAAGGATTCCGTACCAGTTCTTCATGCCCAGCGTGGCGCCCGTAAGTTCGTGATGCTTGGCGATGGGAAGATTGAGAATCTTGTCGGCTTCAAGGAACGGCGTGAAGACCTGCCAGTTCTTCAACACCACGCCACCCATATCCACTTCGCGGAACTTCTCAGGGTCGGGCAGGATGACCTCTGCGCCCGCTGCTCTTGCCGCCGCTTCAATTCCGGAGCGATGGAAGCAACGCTGCGCCTCGTTGCAGCTCACATCAGTGACGATCACGCGCTTGGCGCCGGCTTGCCAGCACTGGCGCACAACTTCGGCAACAAGCTCGGGGTTGGTGTTGGCAGCCTGCTCGGGCGTGCGATCCCAGGCGATGTTGGGCTTGATGACCACGACGTCCTGGCGCGCGATGAATCGGCTCATCCCGCCAAGATTCTCGAGAGCCTGCTCAACCAGCGCGCGCGGCTCTCCGGCTTGTGGGCCGCGTCCATCCATCGCATAC
>NZ_JBARMD010000723.1:0-2167 GCF_049802275.1 Occallatibacter sp.
GGTAGGACTCGAACCTACAACCCTTCGGTTAACAGCCGAATGCTCTGCCTTACTACCTTCTTTTAACGGGCTGTCCAAGAGCCAAAGCCATCATTCCAAAACAACAATATCCTCATACGGCACATCCAGTAGGAATCTGGCTGGCGATTAAGCCGGCGTCCCCAACGAGTATGCGGTAGCGAAGATTTTCCATCTCCAATAATTGATTGAATCCATGCAAGCTTAGGCTGCGAGAGCGAGCCTTCAGCTGTAGCACAACTTCTTTCTCAGGCCATGTTGCCCAGTCAATTGCAGTAGAGAATCCTCTTCCCTGTTCTTCCGCCAAATGCCGACGGCGGTTACACTGCTTTCTAAATCTGGCGGAGTTCGACATACGATGCTGCAAATCAATAGCGACATCAACATCACCTAACCTGTCCACAGATGACAGCATGCTGCCAAACAAAACGGCGCTCCTAATTTTGAATGCATATTCTTTCGAAGCGTTTACAGCATTCACGCGATCGATAAACTCTCTTAGGACCCGTTCTGCTGTACCTCGACAAATTGGCTGCGCAGCCGTTGCGTTCGCAAATGCATGACCTCGCGTCGCAACCTGGAAGGCTGGTTTATTACCAAAGGGCATTGTGGGCTCTACAAGTTTGAGTGCGACCAAATCGTTGATAAACTCTGCCGCCCGCCGTGATTTGATTTGCATAAAGCTCTCAGCAGCAGAGACCATGAAAAAGCCACGCTCGAACCTCCTGAGAAACCCACGCACCCGCAATGCAGAATGACCCGCGACAACTTCTTCCTTCGTGATTCGCATTCCGTTCACTCTTCGATCAAGCCAGAATTGAAGAAACCGTGGTCTCTTCTTGGGGCATACACTTTCGCAGATACAAACCCGGTCAAATTTGGATGCCTTCAAGTTCCCGACTTTGGCTACGCTCTCCTCGCCTCGGGGAAGCGCAGTGCCACTGAACGAACGGGATATCTCTCTTTCAGCCACTCAGCTGTTTCGTGCGGATCGAAGCGGACCGCATTTGCCACCTTGAACGAGGGGATCTCGCCGCTGGCCGCCATCTTGTAAATCTGCTGCTGCGAAACTCCCAGGATCTGGGCCAGGTCCCGCACCCGCAAAGCTTCCTGTTTCTCTCTTACGACGTCCACTAGACTCATGGGGGGTATCCTCCTGGGCGCCGCCTTCGGCACCACCGTGGGTCTCTGACTGCGCGCAGAATGCACTGAATAAATAATTCGGTCAAATCCGCTGCTGTCTCACACGGCACTATGCAATGTAAGCCGCGAGCGAGCCGCCGTTCACCTTTACCAACGCATCTTTCGACTGGATTCCCTTGAGGTAAACCATCGTCGACTGAATGTCCCGATGCCCCATCCAACCCTGCAAGGTGCGCACATCGATACCGTGACGAAGGTGTTCGGTCGCAAAGGTGTGACGGAACTTGTGGAGGTAGAAGCGTTGGCAGTACGGGCCCTGAGCGCACCGGTTGCCGTGCTTGGTGACACATTGGCCGCAATTCAGCTTGGCCCGGTAGGCGACCTCTTTTACTACCTCGATATGCAGGCTGTTTGGCTTTCCCTTGGTGTTCGGAAAAATCAACTCTGCCGGCGTCGCATTGCGACGGGCCTTCAACTGCTGCAACTGTTCAATCATGGCTGCAGGAAGGGGCACTGCTCTTTCTTCGTAGTTCTTAGGTTTGAATTTCCAGAGCGGCTTAGCAGTGACGCGCACCACCGAGTTACGAAGGTCGAGATCGCGCCAGGTCACGTAGCGGATCTCACGGTCGCGAAAGCCAGAGGAGAGACAGAACTTGATGAGGATCGCCTCGTCAAGATTGGCATTCTTGAGCATCGCTCCGATCTCTTCCGGTTCGTAGATCGGGCGGATGGTCTCGACATAGCTCGGCCAATCGCTCGCTTCCACCAGCCCCTTGAATCCGTGGCGTTTGAAGAGTTGGAGCACCGTAACGAGCCGGTCATAGACCGTTCGTGGGACAAGGCCCTGATCAAAGCAGTCGCTGGTGAATTTTAGGATGTCCTCGCGGGTCACTTCATCCACGTAGGTTTTGATATAGGAGTTTCGGAACAAGACGTTGAGGACAGGACGGTAGGTCCGGTAGGTTCTCAGGCTGCGGTGTCGCCGGATGTACTCAAGGTATTGGTC
>NZ_JBARMD010000724.1:0-14576 GCF_049802275.1 Occallatibacter sp.
GATCGGGGATGAGGATGCTGACGTACTTCATCAATCGAGGTGGCAAAGGGCTGAGCAAATCGCGCAAGGCAGAACTGGAGAAGGCGAAGAAGCTTCTCTCAGAGCGCGTAAAGGCTGCGCGCGAAAAAGAAAAAGCGAATACTGCGTAAGAGCACCCGCGTTTTTCGGTCGACGGCTACCGCGGGATTCGGGACAGCGTTTGGCGCGGCGTTGTTTACAGGTGCCGATGTGGTGGCTGTGCCCGCGTTGAACCTTTCGCAGTCACCTTCAAACGAGCCCGTACCATCCCTGGCCACGCCATTTGCAGCGCATCTGGTTTACGGTGCGGCGACTGAGGCGGTGCGGCGGCTGGTGCGCGCGCTGCTTTGAGGATAAGTACCGGGCTGAAGCGGAGTGGGGCCGCGATGCTTTACTATGCGCTTGTACGTGACCAATACTTCTCCACCTGTCGCGACTTCTGTCTTGACCGGCACTGTCCTGGTGTTGATTCAGTTTGACGTGTGCGAAGAATTGCGTTTGGATCGCCTTCGGAAGATGAGGGAAGGCACGGTTCAAGAGCAACCGCGGATGAAACCTGCGACGCCTGCGTACGTGCGATATGAACGACCGCCGGTGGTTGAACCGCTGGAGGCTCTGCAACTCGACGGCGGAGAGCGGTTGGGGGGCGAGATCAAGTATTACGACTACGGCGTTGTGAGCGTGGTGCTGCACCTGCCGTTTGCAGGGGATTGGGGCAACCTGGTGCAGCTGGCGAGCCGCTGGGTGTGGGACATCGATTTCGCGTCGCGGGTTGAACCACTGGTGAAAGCCAAACTCGATCAATGCGCGGAGGCCATGATTCGGCCATACACGCGCTGGTTGAGCGAAGACTATTTCATCTTTCATGTCAGCGATGCACCGGGGGCGCCGTTGGCGTCCGATCTGATTCGCGATCACGGGTTTGAAATCGCACAAGTTGTCAGAGGCGACCGGCTGCAACTTTCTCAAGGCGAGTGCAACGAGGTTTTGCACTCACAGATTTCTTATTACGCAAACGATGTCACGGTGATTGGCTGGAACGCGGCGTTTCTCTATGACAGCAGGGCGGGCGCGGAGACGGCGATTCAGTTGCTTGAGTATGCGAATTCGCAGCTACTGGAATTTCGTCACTACGACGAGTTGCTGACGGAGATTCTTGACCGCGCGTATTCGTTGCTGGAGCAGAAGACGGGAGTCTTTGCGCGATGGCGGCTGGCGAAGTCGGCTCGGAACCTGCATACAACGCTGCTGGACGTTGCCGAGCTGACGGAGCACGCGGATAACGCGATCAAGTTTCTGAGCGACATGTTTGCGGCTCGGTTGTACAGGCTGGCGGCAGCCAAGGTGGGCGTGCCGGATTACAAGGAATTGGTATCGCGCAAGGTGAAGACCGCCGAAGACCTGTACAACTATATGGTGGATCAATTCAACCAGAGCCGGGCGTTTTTCCTGGAGTTCACGGTTGTTTTGATTTTGTTGATTGAATTGTTTTATCTGTTTCGGGGAAAGCCGTTGTAGTAGAAGGGCAGGGGCTATTTAGCCCGGGTTATTTGCGGCTTTTGCGGCATGACTGAAGTCATGCCCTGATACAAGACGTGCGCAGCGGGATTTCGCGCAGGTTGCTGCGTCCGCGAAGGTCCGAAGCGGGGCGCTTGATGATTTTCAAGGACTGGGTGCAAAACCGATGACGATCGCTGTATTGAACGATTTCTAATTATGAGCTTATTGATTTTTACTGCGCTTCTCTTTCTTGGCTCGCTGTTGGCGGGTCTGCTGGGAGCCCTTACGGGGCTTGGCGGCGGCGTGGTCCTGGTGCCGCTGCTCACGCTGGGATTCCACGTTGATATTCGCTACGCCATCGGAGTGTCGCTGATCTCAGTGATAGCGACTTCGTCGGGAGCAGCCGCGGCTTACGTGCGCGAGGGATTTTCAAGCGTACGCATCGGAATGTTTCTTGAAGTGGCAACCACGGCAGGGGCGATCCTGGGGGCGTTTCTGGCAACGGTGGTCCACACACAGCTTCTGGCTATCATCTTCGGGCTTGTGCTGCTCTACTCCGCATACCTTTCGTGGGAGCAATCGCGCAATCCAGTTCCTGAGTTAAAGAAGGGAAGTCCGTGGTCGGGGAGGTTGAGGCTGTCGGGCGACTATCCCGGGCCGGACGGAACCCGCAGCAAGTATGAGGTTGAAAATATCCCTGGCGGCTTCGGTCTGATGTTCGTGGCGGGAACGCTCTCTGGATTACTGGGCATCGGCTCAGGTGCGGTGAAGGTGCTGGCGATGGACCGCGTCATGAAAGTTCCCTTCAAGGTGTCGACGACAACCAGCAATTTCATGATTGGGGTAACAGCCGCGGCCAGCGCTGGGATTTATCTCCATCGCGGGTTGATTACGCCGGGGCTGGCTTTTCCTGTGATGCTGGGCGTTCTGAGTGGCTCGCTGATTGGGGCGCGCTACCTGGTTCGAGCACATGTTTCGGTACTTCGCGCCGTGTTCACGGTCGTCATCCTGGCGCTTGGAGTGGAGATGATCATCAACGGGGTGACGAAATGGTTCTGAAAACAAAACTGGGAAACGCGGGGCAAGAGGATCGTTTCGATGACCGCAAAATGGAAACGATCATGGGGCGATTGCTCCAGGTTGGAGTGTTGCTGGCCTCTTTCGTCATGTTGATTGGGGGCTTTTTGTATGTCCGCGCCCATCACGATGGAGTTCCTGACTACAGGGTGTTCAAGACAGAACCGCAGACATTGCGCCATGTCGGCGGAGTAATAACCGGAGTAGCCGCTGGCGATCCAGCTGCCATCATTCAACTGGCAGTTCTGCTGCTGATTGCGACGCCGGTTGCCCGGGTAGTGTTTGCGCTTATCGCGTTTGGGATCGAGCGGGACAAGCTCTATGTTGGGGTGAGTGCCCTGGTGCTGGCGGTGCTGCTGTTCGGATTCCTGCGGTCCCAATGATCGGGTAAGACGGTTCCTGAAGGCCTGAGTTTTGCGGTTTGAGCCGGCAGGGATCCCCCGGCACCAGCTTCGACAAACCTCAATTTATACATTATCTCCGGTTCATTGCGCATCAAAGAGAATGAGCAACAGGAGCACTGCCATCTCTTTGGGGAGGAGAACCATGCGGCGTTTTCAGGGAAAAGTGGCGATTGTAACCGGTGCCGGATCCGGTATCGGACAGGGAATTGCCAAGCGGCTTGGATGCGAAGGGGCCAAGGTGATTGTGGATTATGTGGGCAGCCCCGACGGAGCGAAGGCAACTGAAGAGGCGATCGAGAAGGCTGGAGGCGAAGGCAAGATCGTGCAGGCAGATGTCACGCGCATTAACGACGTAGAGTGCCTGGTGGATACTGCGTGGAGCCAGTTCGGGTCAGCGGACATCCTGGTGAACAATGCGGGAATGGAGAAGAAGTCGGCCTTCTGGGATACGACGGAAGCCGATTATGACGAAGTGATGGCGGTGAATCTGCGCGGGCCGTTTTTCCTGACGCAAGCGTTTGTGAGGCGGCTACGGGATGCGAAGAAGAAGGGATGCATCATTAACATCAGCTCGGTGCATGAGGATATGGCGTTTCCAGGTTTTGCTTCGTACAGCACCAGCAAAGGCGGACTGCGCATGCTGATGCGCGACCTGGCAGTAGAACTCGGGCCGCTGGGGATCTCGATCAACAACGTTGCGCCGGGAGCGATTGCTACGCCAATCAACAAGGCTCTTCTCGAGGACAAGCCAAAGCTGGACGCGCTTCTCCAGAACATTCCCCTGGGTAGGTTGGGGACGCCGGAAGATGTAGCGGGGCTAGTGGCTTTTCTCGCTTCCGACGATGCGTCTTATGTGACGGGCTCGACCTTCGTAATCGACGGCGGCCTGATGCGCAACTATCGCGAACAATAATCCACCGACATGGCCGCAAAGATCGAAGATTACGCGTTGATTGGTGACTGCCAGACTGCTGCGCTGGTGGACAAGGACGGTTCGATCGATTGGCTATGCTGGCCATCGTTTTCTTCCGAGGCGTGCTTTACCAAGCTGCTGGGCAAGGATGAGAACGGCTACTGGAAGATTGCGCCGTGCAAAGGGCAATGGAAGACGACGAGGAAATATCGCGAACACACCCTGATCATTGAGACGGTTTTTGAGAGCGCAGAGGGGGCAGTGCGTCTGACAGATTTTATGCCAGTGCGCGGCAAGAATTCCGATGTAGTACGGATCGTTGAAGGGATCCGGGGAACGGTTCAGATGCGCATGGAACTGTGTCTGCGCTTCGATTACGGGCGGACCGTTCCGTGGGTGACGGGCATCGACGAAGGGGTTCGAGCCGTTGCCGGTCCGAATCTGGCGATACTTCGTACTTCGGTAGAGACACATGGCGAGAATCTGAAAACGCTCTCAGAGTTCCCGGTGAGTGCGGGAGAACGCGAAAGATTCGTACTGACCTACGGGCTTTCGTACCAGGACGATCCTGAGCCCATCGATGTAGAGCAGGCATACAAGGAAACTGACAAGTTTTGGCGGGAATGGGCCGGGAAACTCCAATATGAGGGGAAGTACCGCGAGATTGTTAAGCGATCGCTGATAACGCTGAAGGCGATGACGTATATGCCCACTGGGGGCATTGTTGCGGCGGTGACAACTTCGCTGCCGGAGAACGTTGGAGGGGTACGAAACTGGGACTATCGCTACTGCTGGTTGCGCGACACCACATTCACGTTGCTTGCACTGTCAAATGGGGGCTACTACGACGAGGCGGTGGCGTGGCAGGACTGGTTGCTGAGGGCGCTGGCGGGAAGTCCGGACCAGGTGCAGATCATGTACGGATTGCGTGGCGAGCGCCAACTGATGGAGTGGGAAGTCGACTGGCTGCCGGGGTACGAGAATTCAAAGCCGGTAAGGATCGGCAATGCGGCGTCGATGCAGGTGCAACTGGATATCTATGGAGAGATGCTGGACTCGTTTTTTCACGCACAATGCAAGATGGGGCGCCATACCGAGGATGATTTCAGGGTGCTGGTGCTGCTGCTGAAGCACCTGGAAACGATCTGGCAGGAACCCGACGAGGGAATCTGGGAAACGCGCGGGGGGGCGCAGCAGTTCACATATTCGAAGATGATGGCGTGGGTGGCTTTTGATCGCGCGATCCTGCTGGCGGAGCAAATGAACTATAAGGCGCCCGTAGGCAGGTGGAAGGCGGTCAAGGAGGCACTTCATCAGCAGATTTGCGAAAGAGGATTCAGCGCGAAGAGGGATTGTTTTGTGCAGGCCTACGGGTCGGAGGAGCTGGACGCATCGCTGTTGCTGATGCCGCTGGTTGGCTTTCTGCCGGGGAGCGATCGGCGGGTGCAGAATACGGTGGAGGCGATCAGGCGCGAGTTGATGCGGGATGGGCTCGTGATGCGCTATAACACTTCGAAGTCGCCGGATGGATTGCCGCCGGGGGAGGGCGTCTTTCTGGCGTGCAGCTTTTGGATGGTGAGTAGTTTGAAGGCGGTGGGGCGAGAGCCGGAGGCGCGAAAGCTGTTTGAGGATCTGCTGAAACTGACGAATGACCTGGGGCTGCTTTCAGAGGAGTACGACACGCATGGGAAGCGGCTGGTAGGAAATTTTCCGCAGGCGTTCTCGCATATTGCGCTGGTGAACGCTGCCTTTGATCTGGAGGACGGAGTGGGTGTGCGCGAGCGTGCGGGACGGCGGGCCGAGCGTTGAGTCCTGCGTGGGGCGTGATTGCATTAGCTTGCCTGGCGTCTGAAGTGTTTCTGCTGAGTGCGGCATCGATCGCTCAGGCGGTGAAGGGAAGCGGCGCCCACAGGCTGGGCTGGCTGATGAATCTTGGGGGTGTGGGGCTGTTTGGGCTGGCAGTGATTGACTCGTCGGTGATTCCGATATCGCTGCCGGGAAGCACGGACCTGGTGCTTTTGCTGCTCACGGTTTTCCGGTCGAAGTCGATTGCGTCGCCGGTGATCTTTGGATCATGTGCATTCGCAGGTTCGTTGACGGGCGGCTACATGACGTGGGCGACTGGGAAAAAAGGAGGAGAAGCTGCGCTTGAGAAATTGGGGAAGGGCAAGCTGGTGCGGCGTGTGCAGGGATGGGTGAAGCGGAATGGAGTGGCTTCAGTGGCGATCGCCGCTCTTTTGCCGCCGCCCGTGCCGTTGATGCCCTTTCTATTCGCGGCAGGGGCGCTGGGGCTTTCGCGCGCGCGGTTCTTTATCGCGTACGGCGGGGGCCGGGCGGTGCGATATGGGGCGATTGCGTGGGTGGGCTACACGTACGGGCGGGTGGTCATCAGTTTCTGGCAGAAGGATCTGAAGGGATGGAGCACACCCATTTTGATTGTCTACGTTTCGCTGCTGGTGCTGGGCGCGCTGTATGGGGTGTGGAAGTACCGGCGAGAAAACCGCAAGGGGAGGTAATGGGAAGACGGAATGCCGGGTGGACCGGCATTCCATGTCTTTTGTTGTCTCGCGGAGGGCGGTTCAGATTTGAGCCAACCGGATGTTGGGACAAGGGCGCTGGACTTCGGGTCGCTTTCGCGGCGTGAGGAGGAAGAGCAACTGCAGGTTCCTCCTCACGTTGATCGGCGTAAGCAGGCTACGCTCTTGCGTGACGCAGCATGGGCGCTGTGGGCTGCTTTGTCGCAAGGTAAGTGTCGACTGCTGCGGCGGCTTTGCGGCCCTCTGATATGGCCCATACGACAAGAGACTGGCCGCGGCGCATGTCACCGGCTGCAAAAATCCCGTCGACGGAGGTCATGTAATCAGCATTGGCGGCGACGTTGCCACGCTGGTCAACGGCGACGCCGAGCTGCTCGATCATGCCGCCTTTGACCGGGCCGAGGAAGCCCATGGCGAGGAGCACGAGATCGACGTCGAGGGTGAACTCGGAGCCGGCGATGGGCTCGAACTTCGGCGGGGGTCCGACACGCAGGGCATGGAGCTGCTTTACGTTTCCGTTCTCGTCGCCCGTGAACTTGATGCTATTAATGCTCCAGTCGCGGATGCCGCCTTCTTCGTGTGCGCCTTCGGTGCGCAGTTGCAACGGCCAGAGCGGCCATGGGGTTGAGGCGGAACGGCTATCCGGCGGTTTTGGCATGATTTCGAATTGATGCACGCTCTTTGCGCCCTGGCGATGGGTGGTGCCGAGGCAGTCTGCACCGGTGTCGCCGCCGCCGATGATGAGCACGCGCTTGCCTTCGGCGCTGATGGAGATTTTGGAATCGACCGTGTCGCCTTCGCAGCGGCGATTTTGTTGGGGCAGAAATTCCATCGCGTAGTGGACGCCCTTGAGCTCGCGGCCTGGAATTTTGAGGTCCCGCGGATGCTCAGCGCCGCCGGCGAGAAGAATGGCGTCGTAGTGGCCGGTAAGCGCATCGACGGGGACATTGCCGCCGACGTGCGCATTGGTGAGAAACGTCACTCCCTCGGCTCGCATCTGTTGAAGACGGCGATCGAGGATGTGCTTTTCGAGCTTGAAGTTGGGAATGCCGTAGCGGAGAAGGCCGCCGATGCGATCGCTCTTCTCGTACACAGTTACGGAATGGCCGGCGCGACGAAGTTGTTGCGCTGCCGCAAGACCGGCGGGCCCGCTGCCCACCACCGCCACGCGCTTTCCGGTGTTCTGCTCAGGCGGTTCGGGATGGATCCAGCCTTCGTCCCATGCGCGCTCGACAATGCTGCGCTCGATGAGCTTGATGGAGACGGCGGGCGCATTGATGCCGAGTACGCAGGAGGCTTCGCATGGAGCGGGGCAGATGCGGCCAGTGAATTCGGGAAAGTTGTTGGTGGCGTGCAGGCGGCGAATCGCGCTCTGCCAGCGGTCGTTGTAGACGAGGTCGTTCCAGTCGGGGATGAGGTTGTTGACCGGGCAGCCAGTGTGGCAGAAGGGAACGCCGCAATCCATGCAGCGGGCGCTTTGTTCGCGCTGCTTCTCTTCAGGAAATGGCTGATAGATCTCGAACCAGTCCTGCACGCGTTCTTCAACGTTGCGGCGTGTGGGCTGTTCGCGTTCGATTTCCAGGAATCCAGTGACCTTACCCATGCTGCACCTCGGCGGCTGCGGCCTCAACCTGAGGCACTGCGTTAGTTGGCGGACAGTAAATGGTGTCGACGCGTTCGACGCCGAGGACTCGCTTGTACTCGTGCGGGAAGACCTTGATGAACTTGGCCTGCGCTTCGGCCCAGTGCTCGAGAATCCACGCAGCGCGGGGGCTGCCGGTGTAGTCGCGATGGCGCTCGAGCAGGGCGCGAACTTCCGCGATGTCTGCGTCGGTAGCGAGAGGCTCGAGATCGACGCTCGCTTTGTTGCAGCGGCGTGTGGAGAAGTCTCCCTGATCATCGAAGACGAAAGCGCGGCCGCCGCTCATGCCGGCAGCGAAGTTGCGGCCCGTGGTGCCGAGCACAACGACGGTGCCGTTGGTCATGTATTCGCATCCGTGATCGCCAACGCCTTCAACCACGGCGGTGGCGCCGGAGTTGCGAACCGCGAAGCGCTCGCCGGCTATGCCGTTGAGGAAGACTTCGCCGCTGGTTGCGCCGTAGAGAACGACATTTCCAACGAGGATGCTTTCTTCCGGCAGGAAGAAGGATGTCTTGGGCGGGTAGGCGATGATGCGGCCGCCGGAGAGGCCCTTGCCCAGGTAGTCGTTGCTGTCGCCTTCGAGTTCGAGCGTGACGCCGGAGGGAACGAATGCGCCGAAGCTCTGGCCGGCCGATCCTTCAAATTTGAAGTGGATGGTGTTGTCCGGGAGTCCGGCTGACCCGTAGCGGCGGGCGATCTCGCCGCCGAGCATGCCGCCGACGGTGCGGTGGACGTTGCGAATGGCGAAACTGCCGGTCACTGGGGTCTTGGATTCGAGAGCAGGCGCCGCCTTCGCGATCAGGGCGTGATCGAGTGCCTGGTCGAGGCCGTGATCCTGGGCCTGGACCTTGCGACGGGCTACGCGTGAGGGCACGGTTGGAGCGTAGAGGATCGAGGATAGGTCGATGCCTTTGGCCTTCCAGTGAGCGTCTGCGAGAGAGGCTTCGATCTTGTCGACACGGCCAACCATTTCGTCGACGGTGCGGAAGCCGAGCTTGGCCATGTGCTCGCGCATTTGTTCCGCAATGAAGAAGAAGAAATTGACGACATGCTCGGGCTGGCCGGTGAAGCGCGCGCGCAGGACGGGGTCCTGCGTGGCGATTCCTACCGAGCAGGTGTTCAGATGGCACTTGCGCATCATGATGCAGCCCATGGTAATGAGCGGCGTAGTGGCAAAGCCGAATTCTTCAGCGCCGAGCAAGGCAGCGATGACGACATCGCGTCCTGTTTGCAGTTTGCCGTCAGTCTGGACCTTGATTCGGCCGCGCAGATCGTTGAGCAGCAGGACTTGTTGCGTTTCGGCGAGACCGAGTTCCCAGGGGAGGCCTGCGTGCTTGATGGAACTGAGCGGAGATGCGCCTGTGCCGCCATTGTCGCCGGAGATGAGCACAACGTCCGCGTGGGCTTTTGAGACGCCGGCGGCGACGGTACCGACGCCGACTTCGGAGACAAGCTTAACGGCGACGCGCGCCTTGGGGTTGACGTTTTTAAGGTCGTAGATCAACTGCGCGAGATCTTCGATGGAGTAGATGTCGTGATGCGGCGGCGGAGAGATCAGGCCGACGCCAGGGATGGAGTGGCGCGTCCTGGCGATGACATCGTCAACCTTGTGGCCGGGTAGCTGGCCGCCTTCGCCGGGCTTTGCGCCTTGGGCCATTTTGATCTGCAACTCGTCGGCATTGACGAGGTAGTTGGTGGTGACGCCGAAGCGTCCGCTGGCGACTTGTTTGACGGCGCTGCGTCGAGAGTCGCCGTTGGCGTCGGGAGTGAAACGGGCTTCATCTTCTCCGCCTTCACCGGTGTTCGACATGCCGCCGAGGCGATTCATGGCGATGGCGAGGGTTTCGTGGGCTTCCGCGCTGATGGAACCGAAGCTCATGGCGCCCGTGGTGAAGCGCTTGACGATTTCCTTTGCCGGCTCGACTTCCTCGAGAGGAATTGGATTGTCCGCGTACTTGAGCTGGAGCAGGCCGCGCAGGGTGCAGAGGGTGCGATTCTGCTGGTCGAGGAGGTCGGTGTATTCCTGAAAGGTCGTTGCGCTGTTGGCTCGAACGGCGTGTTGGAGCTTGCTTATGGTAGCCGGATTGAGCAGGTGATACTCGCCGCCTTCGCGGTACTGGTAATGACCGCCGACGATCAATTCCGTCTCTGATTCGGTCAACGGCTGGAAGGCATAGGAGTGCTTCATCTGGGCTTCGCGGGCGAGCACGTCGAGCCCGACGCCTTCAATGCGCGATGCGGTGCGCGGGAAGTAAGTCTGAATGAGATTGTCGTTGAGACCAATCGCTTCGAACACCTGTGCGCCGCGATAGCTTTGCAGGGTGCTGATACCCATTTTTGAGAAGGTCTTCAGAAGGCCCTTGTTGATGGCCTTGATGAAGTTCTTCTCCGCATGATTTGCAGAGACGTTGTGTGGGAGCAGGCCGCGGCGCTTGAGGTCGTGCAGCGTTTCGATAGCGAGATAAGGATTGATCGCGCTGGCGCCGTATCCGATGAGCAGGGCGAAGTGCATAACTTCGCGCGGTTCTCCACTTTCAATAATGAGCGCAACCTGGGTGCGTAACTTCTCTTTGACGAGCCGGTTGTGCACTGCAGCCATGGCGAGGAGGCTGGGAATCGGCGCGTAGGTAGGGTCGACTCCCCGATCGGAGATGATAAGTAGCGTGTATCCAGACGCTACGGCGTGCGTGGCGCGGGCGCTCAATTCGTCGAGTGAATTGCGAAGGCCGGCTTCGCCATCTTCTGCGCGGAAGAGTGCCGGCAGCGTGGTCGCAAGCAGGTCACCGGAGGAAACGCGGCGCAGCTTTTCAAGATCGCGATTCGACAGGATTGGATGCGGCAGCTTGAGGGTGTGGCAGTTCTCCGGTGTCTCATCGAGGATGTTGCGCTCGGTGCCGATGTAGCTGATGAGCGACATGACGAGTTCTTCGCGGATGGGATCAATGGGGGGATTGGTGACCTGCGCGAAGAGCTGCTTGAAGTAATTGAAGAGCGGCTGCGGACGATCGGAAAGACAGGCAAGCGGAGTGTCGGTTCCCATGGAGCCGACGGGTTCTTCGCCGCGCGCGCCCATAGGGCCGAGCACGATGCGTAAATCTTCTTCGCTGTAGCCGTAGGCGCGCTGGCGACGGAGGAGTGTTTCTGGATTAGACGCGATGACGCGGGATGGCTCGGGAAGAGAATCGACCAGAACCTGCTGCTCTTTAAGCCAGTCAGCGTAGGGCTGGCGGGCGGCCAGGCTCTTTTTGATTTCGGCGTCGGAGATGATGCGCTTCTGCACAGTATCGACGAGGAACATGCGGCCAGGTTGGAGGCGGCCTTTTTTGCGGATGTCCTCAGCGGGCAGGTCAAGTACTCCCGCTTCAGAGGCGAGGACGACGAGATCATCTTTCGTGACGAAGTAGCGGCCGGGACGAAGGCCATTGCGGTCGAGAGTTGCGCCTACGATACGTCCATCGGTGAATGCGATGGAGGCCGGACCGTCCCACGGCTCCATCAATGATGCGTGGTATTCGTAGAAGGCGCGCTTGTCTTCGTCCATGTCGGGATTGCCGGCCCATGCTTCAGGGATCAGCATGGCCATTACGTGCGGAAGCGAGCGGCCGGACTGGAAGAGGAATTCGACTGCATTGTCGAGCGACCCGGAGTCGCTGCCATCGGGAGTGATGACCGGGAAAAGTTCCTTGATTTTTTCGCCGTGCAGGGGGCTGTCGAGTACTGATTGGCGGGCGTTCATCCAGCTGATGTTGCCGCGGATCGTATTTATCTCACCGTTGTGTGCGATATAGCGATAGGGGTGAGCGAGTTTCCAACTGGGGAAGGTGTTGGTGGAGAAGCGCTGGTGGACGAGGCAAAGCGCGCTGGTGACGAGGGGATTGGCTAGTTCAAAGTAAAACTTCTCGATCTGCGGGGCCAGCATGAGGCCCTTGTAGATGATGGTGCGACAGGAGAATGACGGGATGTAGAAGTCGTCCTTGCCCTCGATGTCGGAGGCGGCCATTTCATTTTCAGTGCGACGGCGAACGAGATAGAGGGCACGCTCGAAGCGTTCTTCGTCCATGCCTTCGGGGCGAGCCACAAAAAACTGCTCGATATAGGGTTGCGAGGCGCGGGCTTCGCGGCCAATGGCATCGCCATTGACGGGTGTATCGCGCCAGCCGAGGACTTTGAGGCCCTCTGCCGCGGCGATGCGCTCGAAGACGCCTTCGCATTGCAGGCGGCTGTGCTTATCGACAGGCAGAAAGACCATGGCAACGCCGTAGGCGCCAGGGCCTGGGAGTTGAATGCCGAGTTCGCCGCATTCGCGCGCGAAGAAAACATGGGGGATCTGGATGAGAATGCCAGCGCCATCGCCCGTTTCAGGATCGCAGCCAGCCGCTCCGCGATGGGTGAGGTTGATGAGGACCTCGAGACCCTTGCGAATAATGTCGTGGCTCTTTTCGCCCTTGATGCTTGCCACCAGGCCCATGCCGCATGCATCGTGTTCATTGCGTGGGTGGTAAAGGCCCTGGGGGTCTGGGATACGGTTTGGCTGATCCGATATCTGCATGGCTACCTTCTTATGAATAAGATCGGTTTGCTATTTTCAGTCTTCAGGAGCGGCAAAGACACAATGAGCGTGGCGTTTTCCAAGGGAATTCGCCGGGGTAGTTCTGGGCGGGCCCCTCGTTGCGGGCCCCGGGCACATGGGGATAGTGCTGAACTCTCTACTATATCTGAATTTCGGATTTGATATTCCCGAAATACGGCACGCGTGGAATTTCCATCCTTGCTTTCGCAAGGATGGGGCACCGAGATTTGTGGGAGATGTAGCTCAGCCGCGCAGGAAGTCTTTGGCCTTTTGGATGAGGACGTCGCGGCTGATGTCGGAGATGGCATTGGTGAGCGGGATCTGCTTGGGGCAGGCTTCTACGCAGTTTTGCGCGAATCCGCACTCCTGAATGCCACCGTCGCCTGAAAGAGCGCGGAGACGTTCTTCGGCGAACACTTTTCCTGTGGGGTGGTTGTTGAAGAGTTTGACCTGGGCGATGGTGGCGGCGCCTACGAATCCGGTGTCTTCATTGAATTGCGGGCAGACTTCCATGCAGCAAGTGCAGGAGATGCAGTTGGAGAGCGGGTAGTTTGCCTCCTGTTGCTGCGGGAAAACACGCGGGCCCGAACCAAGGTCGTATGTGCCGTCGACGGGAACCCAGGCTTTGACGCGCATCAGATTTTCGAAAAGGACGGAGCGGTCGACCTGAAGATCGCGGACCAGGGGAAACTTGGAAAGGGGTTCGATCTTGATGGGCTGTTCGAGATTTTCAACAAGCGCGGAACAGGCCATGCGTGCTTTGCCATTGATGAGCATGGCGCAGGAGCCGCAGATCTCTTCGAGGCAATTGGAGTCGTAGGTGATTGGCGTGGTGTCGCGGCCGTCGGCGGTGACGGGGTTGGCGGCGATTTCCATCATGGCGGATATGACGTTCATGCCGGGACGCCACTCTAGCTCGAAGTTTTCCCACGTCGATGGCGCGTCAGGGCTGGCCTGACGCTTGATTTCGAATTTGACGGTTTTCGTTGCCATGTTCCCTCAGGGCTCAGGCCCTTGATACGTTCTTTTGAATTGCTACTCACACTGCAAAACAGAAGCAGGTCCTTCGCTCCGCTTACCCCACTTCGTGGGGCCCCAAGCTGCTCCGCTCAGGATGACACTTTCTTAGTGGTACGACTGCAAGTGGTACGACTGCAAGTGGTACGACTATCGGTGGTGCCCTGATACAAAACAGTTGGGAGTTGCCCTCTCCCATGTCTCAAAAGCGAGACCCCTCGGCTTCGCTCAGGGCAGGCAATGGGGCACCCGATTTCGCGGTGATACAAACTAAAAGCAACTGCGGATCCTTCGACTTCGCTCAGGATGACATCGGCATAGGTTCTTACCGATGTCATTTCGCGGCGTCGTAACGGCGCGGACGCGGTTTGATGTATTGAATGTCCACGTCTTCAAATTCGAGGCGCGGGCCCTCTGGTTGGCCGGTGAATGCGGCTTTGGTGGTCTTCAAAAACTTTTCGTCGTTGCGGTCTGGAAAGTCGGGCTTGTAGTGGGCGCCGCGAGACTCATCGCGGACTAGCGCGCCCTTTACTACGCAACGTGAGAGCTCAAGCATGTTGTAGAGCTGGCGGGCGAAGGCGAAGCTGGTGTTGGCCCACTGGCTCTTGTCGCTGAGGTTGACATTCTGGAAGCGATCGAGCAGTTCGACGATCTTTTCGTCGGCCTGCTTGAGGCCCTTGTTGTAGCGGATGACGGTCGCGTGCTCAGTCATGGTGACGCCGAGTTCGCGCCAGAGCTTGAAGGGATTCTCTGTTCCCGCGTTGGAGATGAGTTGCTTGTTCATCTCGGCCTGGCGAGCTAGTTCGGCTGCGGCTCCGCCATCCCCTTCTAGCGCAGGCAGGCTTTTTGCGTAGTTGAGGGCGATTGGGCCGGCACTGAATCCGCCGAAGATGCAACT
>NZ_JBARMD010000725.1:0-4555 GCF_049802275.1 Occallatibacter sp.
TCCATATGCCGAGTCAGTGATAAATGTCGCACCAACCCGGCTCAAGATTCGCAACGCCTCCTCACCGCTTGAATCGACATAGAAGACTTCCTGCAAATCCAAGATCATGCCGGGGCCTTGATATGCGTCTCGAGCGACGCGCAGAAGTTCTTGCGCCCACAGACCGGTCAATCTTCCTTCGAGAACGACGATTCCTGAACTGTTCGCTGGCAACGTAATTCGCAACATGCCCTGATTCAATGCAAGCGGTTTGCCAATCGCGGCGACGCAAAGAATGGTTGAATCCAAAGCAGATGAGAATACATAGGGGAACTGACAGACTTAAAGAGATTGCCGCAGTTGCGGCACTTGCCGCGAAAGCGGCATCTCTCGCCTCATACACCACAATGGACAAGCTCTGAACAAATCCCTATCGGTAAACTTGCCCTCACGTCCTTTAAGGAAGACGAAGAGGATCACAAGCTTGGCAGCGTCTCCTCCTCGCACTGGTCGCGAACTGCCGCAATCCTCAGAAGATGACGGTCAGGCCGCCGCTATTGCAGCAGATGACGCGATCGCGGCGATCACAATCAAACGACTCTGCTGAAAGTGAAGAGGATAGTTGCGCTTGTATTTGGCAATCCCATTGCTGGATACCGATGTAAAGCAGTGCGAACACGTCAAGAGTCGTGTCGCTACGGGGCCTGCACCCAGAAAGAGGTCGATAGCTCATGCAGAAGACTTCTCGACTGACCTATTCCTACAGGGTTACCCGGCATCAATGCATAGCTGAGACGGCGTCGAAGTTTGACTGGCACTCACGCGACATGATGCAAACATCGCGCGTACCGCCGTCGGGCACCGGGCACGATGGCAACTCCGCGGGCGACCCGATGCGCGAGTTGGCGCGACACTCGCTGGATCTTTGTATTGCCGCGGTGGCAGGCGTGCTCGGCATTGCTCTGGACGTCTGTCTACTTAGCATCTTCATTTCCCACATTCAAAGCGAGAGCCTCTATGCCGGATGATTCACGCTCCCGCCTTATTGAGAATTTGCTGGAAGCGCTGTCTCTTTCGGTTTGTTTGGAGACCGAGGACCCGCCGAATCCAATTACACCAGCACTCCTTGCACGATCTCCTGGCGGTCTCCGCCAGCGCAAGCCGAGTAACACCAGGCTCTACAAGGTCAGCATCGGGGTCAGCCTTGAAGACTTGAACAGAGGATACAGCTATCAACACCCAGAGAACATGCACAGAAATTCCGGAGAACTAACCGATCATCACATTCGGGCGATGGGTTAGAGGCACGGTTAGGGAAGAAATTATGCTGATACTCAAACTCATTCATACCTTTTTAGGCTTCAATGCCATTATCGGTGGAGTCGCTGCTTGCATCAGGATGATCTCGGGGCGCTCTTTTGAGGAATGGGTTGGGCACTTCTTGGGATTTAGCCTGGCCGTTAGTGCCGTTGGCCTGGTCTTTTCTCTTGATCACACTAGCCTTATTCAGTGGCTCACCATGCTCGGCGTTTGTGTATCGGCTTTCGCAGTGATTTCCTTGCGCAAGTTCAATTCGAATGAAAAATGGGGAACCACTTTGATACTGAGCACAATGTGCGCGCTTTGTCTGGATTTACTCATCATGATCGTGCACGTCTTCAGTGTCTTGGCCATTCTCAGCGTATTGGGATGGCCGCAGGCCGATTTCCTATTTTCCATCTCCATGGTGACCGCTGTGCTTGTGTTTGCAGTGTTAAGCCTCATTGCTGTGAAGAAAAACCACCATGGAGAGCGCGCTCCGGTCCCGCAGAAGGTCAGCCGATGAAGCTGATCGTTAGCAGGAATTGTCATTCAAACACGTTGTGACTCCGGATGGGCTTTGCCAAAGCTCGATCTCGGTCGCATATTGCAATGCGTCTGATTGATGAGAACGTCTCATACGCGCGTTTGAAGTCCATGCAGACTGCGAGTTTTCCTGGTCCTACACACGATTGCAGATTCCGTTGACACTCCACGAAACTCGAGAGCGCCGCAGGTGCATTTCCGTACTCCGTACGGTCTGTGCCCTTAAGTTTTGACGGCCCAGGCGTCGGTGCGAGACGGAACGGCAGGCAGGCCAGCACCATTGAAGAGCGCAGCGGATCTCAGTGGGGTTGAGCACAGACGGAGACGAGACCACGACGGCGCCACCCTCACCTTCTCTGCATGCGGAAGCAGATGATCGTAGATCCAGCCGAAGATCGTCGCCTTCCATGGCGATCGTCCGGGGTTGGGGAAGGGTTTTGATCTACGCATTCAGTTCGCGTCGATCCGATCTTGCCTTCCTGAAAAACCTTGCCGGCCGCGTCCTTTACGCAATAGCCGATCGTCTTCTTGTGCACATCAAGTCCGATGTAGTACATAGGGTCTCGAGGAGCCTCCGTGGGTTGTTCTCTGAATCAGCGCACAGCTGAGTTCAGCCTTTGTAACACCCTCGTGCTCCTCCTTGACTTAGCATTCAAACAACTCAACCGTAACTACCGGTGCATTTTTCGAAGGCGGTGGAATAGAATCTGAGGCACCGTGAGAAGACTGAGGATGGCCGCGATTTCCCTGTGCGTTTTGCTGGGGAACTGTACTTGCTCCTTGGCACTGAACCCCTCGCTGGACATCAGCCAGTACGGGCATACCGCCTGGACTATCCGGGACGGGTTCGCTACGGGCACCGCCTTCGCGATGGCCCAGACGCCGGACGGCTATCTCTGGCTGGCGTCGGAATTTGGCTTGTTTCGTTCCGATGGCGTTCGTTTCGTCCCCTGGAAACCACCGGCGGGGCAGCAACTCCCCGAAAGCCCATATGCTCTGCTCGTCACCCGCGATGGCACGCTCTGGATTGGGACGTATGGCGGGCTCGCGAGTTGGAACAACGGCAAGCTGACCCAATACCCCGAGGTAGGCGCTTCGTTCATAACATCACTACTCGAAGACCGGGAGGGAACGGTTTGGGTCGGTACACTGTTCGACTCACCGGGCAGTCCCACAGGTCGGCTGTGCGCAATCCGAAGCGGCCACGCGCTATGCTACGGCGAAGATGGCTCCTTCGGCTCATTCGTCTGGAGTTTGGGTGAGGACAGTTCCGGCGCTCTCTGGGCTGGCACAGAATCCGGCCTTTGGCACTGGAAGCCCGGTCCGCCGAAGCGCTATGCGGTACCCGGAGTGCGGCTTGCCGACCTGACTCAATCCGGCGATGGTCGGCTAATCGTTGGGATCAGAGGTGGAGGACTAAGGCAGGTCGTTGGTGACAAACTCGAAGCCTACCCGATTCGCAGCGCCTTGAACTCCAATGCGGCGCTGCCCGACCGCGAAATTGATGCGAATAAGCTGCTCCGGGACCGCGATGGAGGGCTCTGGATCGGAACCAACCAGCGGGGGCTGATCCACGTGCATCACGGTCGCGCGGATGTCTTCACGGCAGAGAGCGGTTTGTCAGGCAACATCATCGCCGGCCTTTTTGAGGATCGTGAAGGAAATATCTGGGTGTCCACTGCTGGGGGACTTGATAGGTTTCGAGAACTCCCAGTCACTACTGTTTCTACAAAACAGGGTTTGTCCAGCGATAGCGTTCAATCGGTAATTGCAACGACTGATGGCAGCACGTGGATTGCCACCAAAGATGGTTTGACGAGATGGCAGAAAGGACAAACGACCATATTCCGTAAAGCGTATGGACTGCCGGATGACGTGGTGCAGTCCATGTACCAGGATCATGCTGGGCGCATCTGGGTGTTCACAGGTCATGGACTGGCTTGGTTCAACAACGGCAGGTTCGTCTCCGTCGATGGGGTACCCAGCACGGAGGTCTATTCCATCACCGGGGACAACGCAGGCAATCTCTGGCTTTCAGGAAACAAAGGCCTTTCCCATCTTCGGGAAGGACGCCTGATCGAGAATCTTCCCTGGACAGCACTCGGACGCCGTCAACAGGCCAAGGCGATCATTTTCGATCAGGACCGCGGCGGACTGTGGCTTGGATTCTGGCAGGATGGGGGAGTGGAGTTTTTCAAGGATGGCCAGGTCCGCCTTTCGTACAAAGCCGCGAACGGAATGACCAAGGGGCCTGTCGCCGCCGTTCGCCTCGATCGGGATGGGGCCGTGTGGGTCGCAACGCAGTTTGGCGGCGTGAGCCGCATCAGAGACGGCCGGATCACAACCCTCACAAGCAGCAACGGCTTGCCGTGCGACAGAATTCACTGGACAACAGAGGAGGACGATCGTTCGTTGTGGCTGTACACGGCCTGCGGCCTGATGCGCATACCGCGCAACCAGGTGGAGGCCTGGATCTCAGACCCGGCGCGCCGGGTTGAACCGACGCTTTGGGATGCAACCGACGGCGCCCTGCCTTGGGGAGCGCCTTCCTCCTTCGGTCCAACCTTTGCAAAAGCTGCTGATGGCAAACTGTGGTTCGCGACGCGAGAAGACATTGAGGTGGTCGATCCTCCTCATCTTGCTTCGAACAAACTCCCGCCGCCGGTGTACATCGAGAAAGTCGTGGCCGACCACAAGATGTATTGGCAGAACTTACCAGGCGCCTCGATTC
>NZ_JBARMD010000726.1:0-4481 GCF_049802275.1 Occallatibacter sp.
CCGTGTAGGGGTGGAAGCCGTAGTCGATGAGGCGCTTGGCGATGTCGCCGGTCTTCACTCCCTTGGCAGCCTGCCGCTTGTCGCTGAAAACGACTTCGTGCATCGACGGAGTCTTGTAGGGCAGTTCGTAAAGATCTTCAAGATTCTTGCGAATGTAGTTGGCGTTGAGCACCGCGTCTTCGGTGGTCTGGCGCAGGCCATCCGGTCCGTTGGCCAGGATGTATGCGAGCGCGCGAATGAACATGCCGGTGTTGCCGTAGAAGGCGCGGACGCGGCCCACGGATTGGGGACGGTTGAACTCCCAGTGGAGCGTGGACAATTGAGGTCCGTGGCTTCCAACCCTTTCACCTAAAAGCTGGCGAAAGGATGGGGCCCCCAAATTCTGAGGTGATTCGGAAGATGGCTTGCGAACGAGAACCGGCGTGGGCAGAAAGGGCTCGAGGAACTTCTTGCACGCCACTGGGCCCGATCCGGGACCACCGCCACCGTGCGGAGTCGAAAACGTCTTGTGCAAGTTGAGGTGCATCACGTCGACGCCGAAGTCGCCGGGGCGTACTTTGCCGACCAGCGCGTTCATGTTGGCGCCATCCATGTAGAGGAGAGCGCCTTTTGCGTGAAGAATGTCGGCGATCTTGTGGATCTCGTTTTCGAACACGCCGAGGGTGGACGGATTGGTGAGCATCAGCGCAGCGGTATCTTCGTCGACCTGGCGCGCGAGCGCTTCAAGATCGATGCCGCCGTCGGCGTTGGACTTGAGGTTCTCGACCTGGTAGCCGCAGATGGCCGCGGTGGCAGGGTTGGTGCCATGGGCCGAGTCGGGAATGATGATCTTGCGGCGGGCGTTGCCCTGTGACTCATGCCACGCACGAACCAGCAGAATGCCAGTGAACTCGCCATGCGCGCCAGCTGCGGGCTGCAGGGTGATGGTGTCCATGCCGGTGATATCGATGAGGCAACGCTGCAGCAGGTCGATGATCTCAAGCACGCCCTGTGCGAGCGATTCGGGCCGGTAGGGATGCGCTTCGGCAAGACCCTCGATGCGGGAGACGAATTCGTTGACACGCGGGTTGTACTTCATGGTGCAGGAACCGAGCGGATACATGCCGAGATCGATGGCGTAATTCCAGGTGGAGAGGCGCGTGAAGTGGCGGATGATCTCGATCTCGCTGAGCTCGGGGAGCAGGCCGGGCACCTTGCGGTGCGCGTCGCCCAGCAGTTCGGCTGGGTCCACTTCAGGCACGTCGAGTGGCGGCAGCTTGTAGGCCTTCTTGCCCGGCGAGGATTTCTCGAAGACCAGCCCTTCGTTCTGCGTCTGGTGGGGACGAACCTTGCCGATGCTGCGATTGATCTGCGACTCAGTTGTTGCCATTTCTATGCCTCCACCGGCGCTGCGGCCAGCACCTTTGCCGCGCGATCAATGGTTTCGCGCGCGATCACTTCTGTCGCGCACCAGAGGGTTGCGTTCTTCAGTTCCGGATACCAGCGGCCCAGATCGATGCCGCCGACAATTTTTTCGTCAAGCAGGCGCTGACTCCATTGCGCTGGAGACTCCTGCGTCTCTAAAACGAATTCATGAAAGCGTGGAGCGCCCTTGAACAACAGTTTTGCGCCGGGCTGCTCGCTCAATGTCTTTGCCGCGTACGCTGCCTTGGCCAGATTGTGCTCGGCCAATTCTCGAATGCCTTCCTTGCCGTACACGGTAAGGAAGATCGTCGCCATCAGCGCCACCAATGCTTGATTCGTGCAGATGTTTGACGTCGCCTTTTCACGCCGGATGTGTTGCTCGCGCGTCGACAGCGTGAGGACGAATCCCCGATTCCCATTCGCATCCACCGTCTGGCCCGCGAGACGGCCGGGCATCTGGCGCAGGTACTGCTCCTTGGCCGCGATGACGCCGCAGAACGGCCCGCCATAGCTGAGCGCGACGCCGAACGACTGCGCTTCCATGCTGACAATATCGGCCTCGACGGGCGGGCGGACAACGCCAAGCGAGACGGCCTCAGCGATCGACACGATGAGCAGCGCGCCTTTTTTGTGCGCGATCTCCGCGATCGCAGGAATGTCTTCAATGACGCCGAAGAAGTTGGGGCTCTGGACGAGCACTGCTGCGGTCTCTTCGGTGACGGCGGCCTCCAGTGCTTGAAGATCCACACGGCCCGTTTCGGCGACGTAGCCGATCTGAGACGTCGGCAAATCGCGGAATTGCAGGTAAGTGTGCAGCACTTCGCGATACTCGGGATGCACCGTGGAGGCGACGACCGCTTTGTGGCGGCCGGTAACGCGCATGGCCATCAGCACCGCTTCGGCCGCGCCAGTCGAACCGTCGTACATGCTGGCGTTGGCTACGTCCATGCCCGTTAGTTCGGCAATCATGGTCTGGAATTCGAAGATCGCCTGCAGCGTTCCCTGCGTGATCTCCGGTTGATAGGGCGTATAGCTTGTCAGGAATTCGCCACGCTGAACCAGCGAGTCAATGATCACCGGGCGATAGTGACGATAGCAGCCCGCGCCCAGGAAGCTGGCGTAATCAGTGGCGTTCTTCTGCGCGGCGGCCTTGAAGTAGTCGATGATCTCGCTCTCGGCCTGCTGGCGAGGCACATCGAGGTCGCGCGTGAGCCGGTACTCGGCTGGGATGATGGCAAAGAGATCGTCAATAGCCCTGGCGCCGATGGCCTTGAGCATCTGCTCGCGTTCGGCGGGGGATTTGGGTAGGTAGCGCATATCAGCTTCTAGCCTCTAGCTTCTAGCTCCTAGCTAAAAGCAGGTGTCTCGAGCAAAATGGAATCTCCGAGGATCACATTTCTCGGAGTTGATGCTGCCGCGTTTCAACGCGAAAGAGCTAGAAGCTAGGAGCTAATAGCTGGCAGCCGGTTTACGCCCCCGTCTCTTCCGACACAAACTTTTCATAAGATGCGGCGTCGAGCAGTTTTTCGTATTCCGATGGATCAGAGAGCTCGAGCTTGATGATCCAGGTCTCGTGGGGAGCCTCATTGATCTTGTCGGGGCTGGTCTTCAACTCCTCATTCACAGCCGTCACCGTGCCGGTAACAGGCGAGTACAAGTCGCTGACAGCCTTGACGCTTTCGACCGAACCGAAAGACGCGTTCGCAATGATGGAGTCGCCTACCTTGGGCACGTCAACGTAGACGATGTCGCCCAGAGAGTTCTGCGCATAGTCCGTGATACCGACCGTCCCGATTTTGCCGTCGAGCGAGATCCATTCGTGCTCGCGGGTATAGCGGTAGTTTGTGGGATAAGCCATAGAAGAACATGCTCCTTTCGGAAAGCAAATGAAGCTACAGTGTACGACCTCGGAACGGTGAGCAGGGTATGAGGAAAATCAGTCATTTGCGGGGTCAAAATCGGCGACCGACGCTGGTTGCAGGCTACTTTACCGGCCCGAATCCGGCGTAGGGTTCGAGCGGGACAAGGACAGAGATTTCCAGCATTCCGGCTTTGAAGATGGGCAGGCTTTCGCATGCTTGCCGCACCTCAGCCTCGCTTGCTGCCTCCCACACGATAGCGGCGCCCGGCGTATCGCCCCTGCGCCAGACCTGGCGGAGGATGCCGGCGATGTAAAGTTCCTTGACGCGCTGGCCCTCCCGCGCGACGAGTTCCGGGGTAAAGGCTTCAGCGGGGAACGCGTCTGTACGGCGGCGCGAAAGCGTTAGAAATTGCATAGTTGAATTGTACGAAAAGCGGCAAGCTCGTTCGTCTCACACATCCGTTCGGCTCGCAGGCGAGTCAGGCGGCGCTGGTCTCAAGATCGGCCGTCAGCCGACGGAAGTCGAGCAACATCTTTGCCCGCCAGATCACGATCATGCCGAAAGCGAGGATGAAGAAGATGCCTGCTGTCTGTTGCGTGGTGAGGATGGTGTCGAAGTAGCCGCGAGCAAACAAGCGAATAGCCGCAAGCACCAGAATGACAAGGAGAAAAGCGCTCGAACGCTTCATCCGCACGGTCTCTCCCTGGCGTTCCAGGCGCGTCGTCAGCAGCAATGGCCACGCCAGAACGGCGGCACCGATGAGGAATGCGATCGCTGCCCAGGACCAGGGTACGCGAAATGCTGAATCCACAAACATCGAGAATCCGGTGGCCATGCCAAGCGGAGGAATGATGATCTTTCTGAGGGAGACAGCGCTCCGTGCCTCACGCAGCCGCCACATGATGACAACGACCGCACCCGCACCCGCGGCGAGAACCGAGCCGGCTGCTTTGGCGAAGAATGGGGGGAAGAGGGCGAGAAGCACCATTCATCCATTTTATGGGAATCCGAAATTTCGTGCGCTCGCGACCTGAGTCAATTTCCGCCGCCCGTGACCTCGTTCCTATTTCATGAAAAACTTCCCATGTCCACCGTTTGCCCAAGGATCGTAGTGCTCGGCAAACTCTGCACGTTGCTGTACAGAGGGGTGGCTGTACGACCAGAACTCTACGAATGCGTTGGGGTTGGGATCGTCAAGCCAGGCTTCGCCCAGGT
>NZ_JBARMD010000727.1:0-3878 GCF_049802275.1 Occallatibacter sp.
TTGTGATAATCGCTCGGCCTGCGATTGCCATCTGCGTCTACGCGGCTGCTCCACGCATAGCGCGCGATCCACCCACTCTGTTGTTCGTCTGTTTCGGTAGAGAGTGGTTCCTCGCAGTGATAGCTCGCAAAGCACACAATGGCAGACCGCGCCCATGAGAACGGCGTGTCAACGCGCGCGCGCAACAGTTCGCCGGTTTCATCTATGCGTGAAAGATAACGCATACTTCCGGCATGGCCCGCCGCAATCCACTGTGTGAAGCGGCTCGCATCGCGAGACGCTTCACCATGCGGTAAAGCGACCAGGCCGGCATTGCTGAATCCACAAGCCTTACCCAGGTCTTGGACTGTCTCGCTATTGAGATGTGTCGCGCCCGAATCCAACTCTGCACCCGCTTCATCAAATATATGGAACTTCTTCATATCCTCCATGCGTAGAGATCACCATGATCAGCCGGGTAAGCAAACATCCCTTACCCGGGACTCCGATGAGACTGTTCGAATGTGGACGCGAAACAGGGATTTCGAACAGTCAGACCGTTAGCAAAATTCGGAGCGTAGCTCGTATCCCTTGTCGTTTCAGTAGATACCACAAGCTCTGCTTTGGCGACTCGGATGCAAACAAGAGGACGAGAAGCCGATCCCCCGTTTCTTCGGCTTTTCCTGTGGACGCCGCGGATAGGCGTTTCAAGGGAGGTATTTTTATGACACGCAATTATCAAAACGTTATGGACAGAACGATCACCATTCAGGGCAATCTGCACGAGCTGGTGCGCGGTGAGGAACAACGGCTGGTGAATGAACTCAAGCCCGCCGTGCGCGAGCAATCGGTCACGCTCGACATGCGCAACATCGAACGTATCGACGCCGCCGGCATCGCCGTGCTTATCTCTCTCTACGGAGAGGCGCGCATGGCCGGACACGAGTTCGCGATCATCAACGCATCGCACCGTGTCGTAGAAATTCTCGAACTGGTCGGCCTAGACCGCATCCTCATCTCGGGCGAACCCTCGCGTTGCCCCGATCAACCCTGCTACGAGATGCCGGCCGCGTAGTCCTGGCAGATTTGTGATCTGACATACGCGCGGCCTGTCTCGCAGTGCGAAGCACCTTTGTTACCGGCAATGATCAGGCCCGGTTCTTTGTTCTTTCCAGCACAAGCGAGTACCCTCGATATGCAAATGCACAGTTTGTGCATGGCATCGCTCTTGTAAGCCTAATTTCCTCTTGCCATCCGTTTGCTCTCCACCCATTTCATCTCCCGCCTTTCCGATACCGATTCCCGGGGTACTTCGCTACGGATCTGGATGTCAAGGATGGCGTAACCGGCCCGCTGATTCGCTGTAAGCTGGAAGTCTAACTCACTTCTACGGAGCGCCAATGCTCTTTCTGATTCTAGGAAAAGGAAAAACCGGCTCCCTCGTTGCCGAGGTAGCGCGTGAGCGCGGCCACGGCGTCCGCGCGCTCGACATCAATGAGAATCAGCACGCCTCGGCACTCACAGCGCCTAACCTTGCCGGCGTCGACGTGGTAATCGACTTCACCACCCCCGAAGCCGCTGTCGAGAACATGCGCGCCGTCCTCGCGCTCGGTTGCCGCATTGTCGTCGGCACCACCGGCTGGTACGCGCACCTGCCCGAGTTGAAAGCAATTGCTGAACGTCGAGAAGGCGGTTTGCTCTATGGCACCAACTTCTCCATCGGCGTACAAAAGCTTTTCCGCCTCACCGCGGAGCTGGCGAAGATTGAGGGCTACAAGTTCGGCATCAGCGAGACGCATCACACCTCGAAGCTCGACGCGCCCTCAGGCACCGCGATCACGCTCAAGCAGATCATCCATTCAGTCCAGCCCGGCATCGATGTGCCGATCGAGTCGCACCGCGTTGGCGATGCCAACGGCGAACACATCGTCACAGCGAAAAGCGACTACGACATCATCGAGCTTCGCCACGATGCCCACTCGCGCCGTGGCTTCGCGGTCGGCGCAGTCCGCGCCGCTGAGTGGCTCAACGACAAGTCCGGCGTCTGGGAGTTCCGCGAGATCTTCGATCAGCTGTAACATCGTGAGCGATGACGATCGTTATTTCAGAAAGCAAGAAGAAGGGAGCGCGTTGCTGTGGCTATCTGCAGCTGTGGTGCATCTGAATCGAAATTTAAGCAGGTGGCCGCCTCGATCCTGCTCCTTGTAGTGATCTCTTCGATCTCGGCGCAAACAACGCAGCACCCCGAGCCGGCCATTCCCTCTCTAAAACCATCGCAGCTTCCCACCGCCTATGACATCGTTTCGGTTAAGCCACACAAAGATGATCCGGCTGTTGGCTCGTGGTGGCGCACCACTTCCACCGGCTTTTCGGCAAGCGGGCCTGTTCGCAGCCTCGTCATGAGTGCGTACAACCTCATCATGCTCGACCAGATTTCCGGCCTTCCGGATTGGGCGGAAAGAGAAAACTTCGATATCGAGGGCAAACTCGATGCTGACACAGCCGAGATCTTCGGCAAACTCTCACGAAGCGATCAGAGCAGGCAACGCCAGTTAATGATGCGGGAATTGTTGGCCGATCGATTCAGGCTCAGCGTTCGTGTGGAGGAGAAGGACCTCCCCGTCTACAACCTGGTCATCGCCAAAAACGGGATCAAAATGAAAGAAGTACCGCCATCTGAGAACAGCGGATACCGCATGGGAATGGGGAGTATCAACAGTAAAGGCATGGACGTCGCAGCTCTCGCTGCAAGTCTCTCCAATCCCGCCGGCCGCAAGATCATCGACAAGACTGGCCTCACTGGTAAATACGAGATCAATCTCAACTGGGCGTGGAACGATGAACCGGGTTCTGCCGACGCCGGTCCATCCATCTTTACCGCGCTGCAGGAGCAACTCGGCCTCAAGCTTGAACCTGCAAAGGCGCCCATTGACGTGGTCCTGATCGACCACATCGAGCGCCCTTCGGAGAATTAAGTAGCTTTGAGCCTGACGGGGACCTATTTGCCGCCAGAACCAAACACCACGGTGATGTTCGTCTCCACGGACACAGGCTGATTGTCGAGCATGTAAGGCTTATATTTCCAGGTCCTCACCGCATCGACGGCCGCCGGCGCCAGCATCTTTGGACCGCTCAGCACCTGCACGCCTTCAATCGTGCCTTGTTTAGTGATCGTGGCTTTCAGGAGGACCTTACCCGTAACGTGGGCCTCCTGCGCGAACTTGGGATATACCGGCGGCGTCTTGTGGATAATCATGCCGTCGGCCACACCGGCTGAAATCGCCACTACATGAGACGTGACCTTTCCCCTGTTTGCGTTACCGAACACCGATCCCGGAATCACATTATTATCTTCCAGCGCCACCGGTCCCGGAGCTGCTGGAGGCGGCTCGTCTGGCGGTGCGGGCTTCTTGATCTGTCCAGCGATCCGCGTCGGTGCAACAAGCTGCGCTGCCATTGCATCGGGCGAGACGGGCTCAGAGCTGGCGGACTCAGTCTCGTCCGAAGGAATCGGCGCCGACGCGGGCGACGGCTTTGCGATTGCGATTCCAGCGGTCGGTTTTGCGACAGGATTTGCAACTGGAGCAACAACTGTTTCCGGTTGGCTTTGGACCGGAGCTGATTGTTGCTTCGGCTGCGTCGCCGCGGGGGTTTGGGACGAAGGACGAGTGAAGACAACCAGCAGTATGAGCCCGAGCACCACCGGTCCAGCAGCAATCAGAATCCACTTGATCCAGTTGGCGCCCCGTTTCTCTGCTTCCTCGTCTGGCTGCGAATCAGTTTGGGCATGGGAGGAACGGAACAGGTCCACTGCTACCGGAGGACGTTCGATGGCCGGAAGCGACGCTGCGTCAGGGATCGATACCGCGCCCGGTATGGGACGAGACGCGGCCTCGACC
>NZ_JBARMD010000728.1:0-1670 GCF_049802275.1 Occallatibacter sp.
GATGGCCGCCGAAGACCCCACCGTCAAGGTCATAGTCAACGCCCGAAACGTAGGCTCCGACCGCTCCGGCATGCACGCCCTCCTCCAGGCCCAGGGCGACGCCATCGGCATCCTCGTCGCCGACCTCCAGGACCCCCCCGAACTCTTCGCCGACATGATCCACGCCTGGGAGGGGGGCGCCCCCATCGTTGCCGGCATCAAGAACACCAGCGACGAAAGCTGGCTGATGTACCGCCTGCGGACCGCTTATTACCGGCTCGTTGCGCGCCTCACAAACGTGCGCATCATGGCCCATTTCACGGGATTCGGGCTCTATGATCGCAGCGTAATCGACAAGATTCGCGCCGATTTTCGCGACCCCTACCCCTATTTCCGCGGAATGATCGCCGAATTGGGCCTTCCAGTAGCCATAGTTCACTACAATCAGAACCGTCGCGCCCGCGGCATCACCAGCCAGAACTTCTATTCCCTCTATGACTTCGCCATGCTGGGCATCACCAACCTGTCGAAGGTTCCGCTCCGCCTGGTGGTCTTCGCCGGATTCGTCTCAGCCTTCCTGAGTTTTCTCACGGGCATGTTCTACCTCGTCTACAAGCTTGTGTATTGGAAGAACTTCACGGTCGGTGTGGCGCCCGTCGTGCTGGGTCTCTTCTTCCTGGGCTCAATTCAACTGATCGCGCTTGGGATCATCGGCGAATACGTGGGCTCCATCCACACGCTTGTGTTAAGACGGCCGCTTGTGACGGAGAAAGAACGCATCAATTTCTGACCACATCGCCCTGGCCGCTGAACTACCCCGAAATTTGTTGTTTCCGATTCCAGGCGGCGGTGCGTCGAATTGATTCCGCGAGCGGGACCGTCTCCTCAAGGCCAAGCAGCTTGCGAGCTCGATCAACGGATGGCACGTAGCGCTCAGGCTGTGCTCCGGGTGCCGCCTCCTGCGCAACCCTGATTTCGGTCTTTGGATTTAGCGTTGCCGTTACAATCTGGGCTAATTCAAGAATGCTAATGTCTTTTGCCGAGCCTACATTGATGGGCATCAGATCTGGTGCGCGGAACAGGATGGTCCATAGCCAGACGGCGAGGTCGGCAGCATACAGGTACGATCGGCGCGGCGTACCGTCGCCTTTGATTTCGATTGGCCTGCCAGCGAGGACATCGCCAATGAAGTTGCCGATGGCGAAGTGCTCGTCGAGGGGGAGATGGGGACCGCAGAAGGCCCAACACCGTGCAATCTTGCACCCGATTGCGAACTTCTTGTGATATTGAACGCAAAGATGTTCGGCAACCCGCTTGCCTTCGGCATAGACACTTGCTGGGTTCATCGGATCTGGAGCGCCGGTGTAGCTCTCAGGTACATGACTAAGATCGGCTGGTTGCTTCCCGTAAATCGCGCCCGAACTCGTCAAGAGAAATGCCTGGGTGCGGTGTGTTGCCGCGAACTCCAGAGTGCGTGCCGTGCCCTCGATGATCGTGGAAAGCATCTCGAGCGGGGCCTCAGTGGCCTGCCTCGCGCGCGCCTCGGTGGCCGCGTGGACCACGTAATGAAACTCTCCGGCAGGGAATTCAAAATTGCGAACGTCGCCACGGTGCAGCGTTATGGATGGATCTGCGGCGAGACGGGGGCACTTCTTCGCGAACTGCTCGGGTTGGCGAGTGAGGACGGTGGC
>NZ_JBARMD010000729.1:0-2539 GCF_049802275.1 Occallatibacter sp.
CCGCCGGTCCGGTCAGGGCACGCAACGCCGCAACCTCCTGCGGCGAGCAAACAAATCCGCGAATCCCTGCGCCCAACCCCATCTTCGCCAGCTGCTCAACCTGCGCAGCCGGATTACGTTTCACTCCGACTGACTCGAGCTGCGCTGCATCCATACTTGTCAGAACAGTGACGGCAAGCAGCTCCGGCGGATTCGTAACATCGGCCAGGGCAGCTTTGGCCGCCGCCAGCATCGTTGGTCCGCCTCCAGCGTGAACCGTCAACATGCGTACACCCAGCCCGGCGGCCGATCGAACTGCCCCCGCAACGGTATTCGGAATATCGTGCAGCTTCAGATCGAGAAAGACATTGTGCCCTCGCGCGATGATCGGCTCCAGTACCGCCGGCCCGGCGGCAATGAACAACTCCAGTCCAACCTTGAACCAGTTGCAGGTGCCCTCAAGTTCTGCGACACGTCGCATGGCCGATTTAGAGTCTGGAACGTCGAGCGCAACGATCAGGCGCTGGCGGGCGAGTTCAAGCGGTTCGGCTTTTGCCGCCTTCGCAGATTCCATAGAAGCGATGGTTTCCTGGCTGCTCATGACTCCATCGTAGCCCAATTCCAGGTCATGTCCATTTTGTAACCCGCCGCGCCTGAATGTTTTGCTGCCCGAATGTTTTAGAAGCCCGACTTTTTTGTTCTCAATTCGGCTATCTTGGGAGAGTCTGGCGGCTTGGTGGTGCAAAATCGAAACCAACGATCTCCTCATCGCTTCGCAAAGACTGTCGGGACGAGCGCTTCTTGCTTTTGCGGTCCTCTTTTCCATCTATGAAGTTTCTCCTGTGAGGGCGCAATCCTGCGGCTCTGGCGGCCTGGCAGTTCAGGTACTCGGCTCCGGCGGCCCGGAGATGCAGGATAAGCGAGCCTCCACCAGCTATCTCATCTGGGATCGCGGCGCCGCACGCGTCCTCGTTGATGCGGGAGGAGGAAGCGCGCTGCGCTTTGGGGAGAGCGGGGCGCAAATGTCCCAGGTGGATGTTGTCTTGTTCAGCCATTTCCACATTGATCACAGCGGTGATTTTCCCTCGTTGGTATTTTCTTCATGGTTTGAAGACCGCAAGCGCCCGCTGCCCGTGTATGGTCCGCCCGGAAACGACTTTATGCCATCCACGACCGAGTTTGTGCACGATCTATTCGGTGATCCGCACGGTGCCTGGCGCTACCTCAGCGACCTCGTGGGGCCGGGCGCGGAGGGAACCTACACACTGCAACCGCATAACGTTGTGGCCGGCTCCAAACCAGCACTTGTGTTTCGCAACTCCGAAATGGCCGTGTCCGCAGTGCGCGTCATTCATGGTGGGTTTCCCTCACTGGCGTGGCGAGTGGAAATGGGCGGCAGGCGGATTGTCTTCAGCGGAGATACGAATGGCGACGGAGACGGCCTGACACAGCTCGCGATGGACGCGGATTTGTTCGTCGCTCATAACGCCGTTCCTGAGGGCGCCACCGGATTGGAAAGGCGCCTTCACATGCCGCCTTCCGTAATCGGGGTGACTGCTGCGAATGCCCACGTCAGGCAATTGGTACTATCACATCGAATGCTGCGGACCTTGGGAAAGGAAAACGAGACACAAGCAGAAATAAGGCGTCACTTTTCCGGCCCCATCGCATTCGCCAATGATCTCGACTGTTTTCCTGTGAAGTGAGCCTGACGGCAATCGCAAACCGATGGTTAAGCTAAGCCATCAGTCCTTCCCAAGCAGCTCATTCACCTTTGCCATCACGCTGAACGCATCAGCCACATAGACTACGTCGGCTTTGCCGCGAGTCCAGCCGCAGTTGGGGTCGAGCGAAATTGCCCTTCGCTCGCCGATGAACCGCCAGCCAACGACGTGCGGTTCCTCGCCATGGCAACAAGTCGACAGACCCTTGGCATGTCGCGGCGTGGAACCTGTTTGTCCCACCTGGTTCATATGCGTGAGGAAGGGAAGTACCGGCTGCCCGTCGCCGCCCTGGTCCACGAGCGATTTCGAACTGCCCAGTGAGGCGCCGCTCTTGTGTAGAAAACCAAGAATCAAGTCGCCGGCCTCAGCAGCATGCGCCTGCCCATCCGGCTGCTTCTTAGTCCAGCCGGCGCCCGCGACAAACAGCATCGCCGCTTCTGGCCGAATCGTCTGTGCTTCCTGCGCAGGCACGCGCATTCCCGTCACCGTCGTGCGCAACACAGGCAACTCCGCAGCAACAGGCTCGAGCTGAACATCGCCGGTCTCGCTCGCATACGGCGCATTTGTTCCCGCCTCCAGTAGGAGGAACCATGGCCGCGCAGTCCGCGTGATCACCGCTTCAATGCGTTGCCGATAGAACCAGCGGGAGACTTCAATGCGAGAGTCGCCGCCAATTGAAGTGACGTGCGTATCCACGCATCCGCCAACGCGATGCGCCACGCCCGCTGCAACCCGCGCGAACCGTGAACTGCCCGGCGCGAGCACAATGGTCGGTTGCACAGCATTGCACAGTGCCTCGCACGCAGAAGCATCGCTGGCATAACGCGCCTGCGCAA
>NZ_JBARMD010000730.1:0-4795 GCF_049802275.1 Occallatibacter sp.
CACAAGGAAGAAGTGACCGCGCAGAGCATCAGCGAGTTTCTTGGCGTGGCACGCTACCGCGATTCTGAAGTGCATGAGAAGAGCGAAGTGGGCCTCGTGACCGGTCTTGCCTGGACCGAAGTGGGTGGCAGTATTCTTACAACCGAAGTCACGGTGCTCGATGGCAAGGGCAAGCTCACCATCACCGGCCAGCTAGGCGACGTGATGCAGGAGTCGGCTCAGGCGGCGCTTGCATATATTCGCGGCCGCGCGCAGGCTCTGGGACTCAGCCGCGAGTTCTATCGCAACGTCGACATCCACCTGCATGTTCCAGAGGGCGCCATTCCCAAGGATGGCCCGTCAGCCGGTATCACCATGGCAACGGCGTTGGCCAGCGCGCTGGCAAAAATCCCTGTGCGGCGGGACATCGCGATGACAGGCGAGATCACGCTGCGTGGGAAGGTGCTGCCCATCGGCGGATTGAAGGAGAAACTCCTTGCCGCCCTGCGCGCAGGAATCTTCGAGGCAATTCTGCCCAAGTCCAACGAGAAGGATGTTGCCGAGTTGCCGGAGAACATCAAGAATTCGATGAAGCTGCACTTCGTAGACAGGATGGACGAGGTCCTCGCACTGGCGCTCGAAAGCCCGCTGCCCACCCCGTTGCCCGAAGCCGCGGAAGTTCTCTCCTCCGTGCCTCCGCAGGATGTTGTAGCCGGCCAAGTGGCTCGTCAATAGCCGAACCATCAGACCCATCACCTGTGCCCCATTCATGCGTTGTTTGCGCATGAGTGGGAGTGCGGGTTTCATAAGGCGCGACTTTGTTCGACGCCTCTACTTGTCCTGCATGTCTTCAAAAGCATGCACCCAGGCGTTCATCACATCGTCAAAGGTGAAGCCTGTCTCAAGCTTGCAGTTTGAAAAAGAGTCGCCCTTCTTTTCGCACTGCGCCACCCGTTCGCCCTTCTCGTTGTAAAGCGTGAGCCCGTTGGGCTGCTTGGGAATCTTAACCAGCGCCGGCTTCGTGGTGGGGGGCTCTGAGAAGTTGATGGTGTGGACAAGCGGCCCGTTGGCGGTCGCAGCCAGCAGACAAATGGCGACGAGTGTGTGCACGTTGCCTCCTGAAATGATGAGAGGTGAGGACAGTATAGGGCCAGTTTTGCGCCCAGCACACTGGTTTTTCTGCGGTCGCTCGTCGCCGTCAGTTTGAGTCTCCGTAGCCCCTCCCGCACCGTCGAGCACGAAGCATAAGAGCGACGGCGCGCCCTTGATCTTGTATCCTCAAGAAAATGCAAGGCTCGCATAATTGGGAGTCGAGAGATTGAGAATTCAATGCCCTTGATGCGGTACAGCACACAATTCCTGCTTTCGGCTCTTGATGCGGCGCAGTTCCCCGTACCCACAGTGCCCGAGATCGCGTTTCTCGGGCGATCGAATGTGGGCAAATCAAGCCTGCTGAATGCGCTCGTGGGCGAGAAGGCGGCTAAAGTCTCGCAAACACCGGGACGTACGCGCGCCATTAATTTCTTTGCATTGCTTGACCCGCGCCAGCAGAGCAAGCTCATCTTCGCCGACCTTCCCGGCTACGGCTATGCCAAGATTTCGAAATCCATTTCAGCCGAGTGGCCAAAGTTCATTGACCCCTATCTCGCCGAACGCGAAACGCTGAAGCTTTGCGTCTGCCTTGTCGACTCGAATATTCCTCCGCAACCGAACGACGGCAAGCTTGTCGACTGGCTGCGCCACGCGGGCCGGGAGTTCCTGGTGGTTGCAACAAAGACCGATCGGCTTAGCGGCAACGCCCGTACGCGAAACCTGCTTTTAATCCGGAACGCATTCGATCTGGAGGAAGTGTTGCCTGTATCGGCAAAAACCGGCGCCGGGGTGAAGGAACTGTGGAACCGAATTGAATCCGCTGGCTCCGAAGATCCGAGTTAGGCTCGCCTGACGGGCGACCATCTAAATTTTTCTATCTCGCCGCCGATGATCACGTTCGCCAAGACTTCCGCATCGATCTCGCCGTCTTGCACGTGCGCGCCAAACCTTCTGATGATCTCGTTTGCCGAATCCCGTCCACAGTAGAGGACCCGCTGTGCCTGTGCGCTTCGCCCGCAGTAGCGCGGAGAAAACCGAATCCAGCGCCGTGCCTGCCAATCCGACGAAAGGCGCTCGAGCGCAATCGCATCCAGCTTCGCCATCCAGCGCGCCGGTGACCCTCCGACCTTCCACGTCACGAACGCGAGGTCGTCATCCGGTACAGTTGTTTGAACTCCACAGGTCCCGGAGCCAAAATCCGGCACATCGCGGGGCTCACCCGGCAACCCTTCCAGGACGAGGTCCGGCAACACACCGCGCTCGACCATTTCGCGTTCAACAACAGAAGGTGCAGCCGCCACACAAACCGCTACCGTAGCGCATTTGCGGACTTCATTCTTGAGAATGCGAAGTGCTTCATCCAGCGACGTGATAACAAAATCGACGACGCCGTCACGAATCACCAGCTTTTGCACCGCTAAATCCGCTGTCGCCGCCAAGATTGCACAACCGGAAACATTTCCGGCAATCACCATGGCGCGTCCTCGGGCATCCAGTTCGCCCGCGTACAGAAGCTTGCCACCGAGACTTGGCTCCGCTTTCTGATTGTTCACATTCGTCACGCAGCGCACTAAGGCGCAGTAGAGGCCGTAAGCCTCAAGCTGCAGCGAATCTGATGTTGCAGGAGTGGGATCAGGCGCCAAGGGGGTCTCCATACGCCACTGTTCGGCGCTATCTATCCCGATCAATCCTTTAACTGTTCCATCATGTTCTTCTCGCGCACAAACAAGATCAGTTCACCGGGTATGGCCGTAGTTTTGAACTTCTCGTTGACCTTGGGCTTAGCGCATCCATTTGCAGTGACCATTCCCTTGGACATGATTGGCGGTACGAGATACCAGACGTCGCCAAAGGCATTTTTTTCCTTGTCGCAGCCGACATAAAGCTCCATGGAGTCGTTGTACGCGAGGTGGAGGGCTATTTCATGTGTGTCGGCGGGAATGGTCAGTTCGGCGGTGCCATCTTCATTGGCCTTCACCCAGTCAGGGTGCAACATGGTCTGGTGGTCGACGCGCACCTGGAAGCCGGTAGGCACCAGGGGTTTCAATGTCTTTCCATCGAATACCCTGATCGTGATATCTTTTGTGGGGTCTTCAGCGCGAACTACTACGCCAAGCATCGTCAGGCAAAGCAGAAGCAAAGTCCCGATCGTTCTTCGAGCCATTCTTTCCCCTCTCGCGGTTACCACGCAGAGTAAGGCTGCCCGTCAGATCCATTTTCCTGCGACCCTGAGTGCACGTCGTCGATACCTGGATCGGTTTGATCCAGCGTGTGCAAAGAGTCACTTACGCCGGTGACCCAGGTTTCGCGCGATTTCGTCATTGGATCTTCGGGGATGACCTTGAGGTATCCCTCCTGCACCAGGTCATCGAGCGATTGCGGCGCTTTCTGTTTGTCCATGGTGTAGGAGTCGATTGCAGAACGCATTACGCGCAAGTCTTCCTTGAGCACTGCTTCCTGCGCAGATTTGATCGCAGCTTTGAAGCTCGGAATGGCAAGCGTCGTCAGGATACCGATGATCATCATGACGATCATCAATTCCATCAGCGTGAAGCCGGCTTCTTGTTTTGTTCTGCTGCGCATCTGTACCTCTATTCTCCTACATTTATCGTCATTCGATCCGGGCGGCTCATCTCTCGGAACATTACCATGTGACTGGAGTCCCGGAGCGCCCTTCATCCGGCACAGACCAATCCCGTCCCACAAAGCATTAATCCTACCAATCGGAATATTTTGTGCCGTCGAGGGCAGTGCCCGTCGACTTCGAATACACATCAAACACGCTCTGCCCGCCGTACGAATCCGACTTTGGATCATCCTGCATGGAGTGCAATCCCCACTCAGCCTTGCCCGTCATCGGATCAACGGGAATGCGCCGAAGGAACTTCACCTTCTTGCCCTGGATATCCACGCCGTTCACCAGCGTCTCGAGGTCGGGCGGATAGTTCTGGCTGTCAACTTTGGTCTGAATCGCGCCTTTGTCGGCAGCGTCCTTGTAGTGGTCAATGGCGGCGCGCATCTCCCACAGGTCATGCCGCAGCTCGCGTTCATTATCCCGCTTCACTTTGAAGCGGGCAATCGGGATAGCCGCCGACGCCAGAATCGACAGGATAGCCACTGTCACGATCAATTCAACCAGCGTGAGGCCGCGCTCCGAATGCTTCCGGATTGGCCGCAAAGCCTTCATCTGTTCGATACTCCTACTGCACAACAATTGTGGCTTGCGAGGTTTGAGCCTGGAGCGGCTTGCCCGCACTGTTCATTGCACCAGCGCGCGTAATGGTAATGTCGCTCTGCCCCTTGGCTGCCGCCTGAAAAGTAAGGACGCAGACTACCCCTGCTCCGCTCACGCCAGGCGCTCCTGGTGGTCGCGATACGTTCAAGGTGAGGTTTCCAGGGCCGTCGTCGCGATGGGCCATCGACACAATCTGCCCGTCGCGATTTAACAAGTCGCCATCGCCCACATTCACGAGGGAGATCTTCGAAGGATCGTACTGAATCTGCAAGGGGACGGATGAGACATCCGTTCCTCCGGTCAGAACCACCGGAACCTGGAATGTAGTTCCGCTGATTACGGTTCCGGGCGAATTCAACATCAGGTTGACTTTGCCCCCCGCGGGCTGGGCAGCAGGCGAGCCCGGAGGCGGAGTGGCCTCCGTCGCAGCGCGGTTGACGTCGGCCGCTGCACCAGTGGAATTCGCTGCAGCGCGCATCTGTGCAAGAG
>NZ_JBARMD010000731.1:0-6010 GCF_049802275.1 Occallatibacter sp.
AGTTGATGTGATTTGACTCACCGAAGCGCGTGCGCTCAGGCACATCCCCTGAATGTTTTCGGTGCGACGCTTTTCGCGTACAAGGTGTTCGCGCCATGTCGGATGCCGGACAGAGCCGATGGGCCCAACCAACCGTGATCCTGGTCGCGACGGATCTCAGCGATCTGGACCGGCTTGTTCCATTTGCGCTGCAGCAGGCGCATCAGTCAGGCGGGCGCCTTATTCTGCTTCATGTTCTTGGCGCAGGAGCAGGCATCGTAGCCGACCCTGTGGGGATGCCGTACTACGACCCCACTGGCGCCATTGATTTTGCAATCAAGACTCTTGAGCCCTGGAGAATGAGAGCGCGTGCGCAGGACATTGCGTGTGATGCCGTCGTACGCGAGGGCCAGGCCGCACAGCAGATCGTCGCAGCGACTCGTCAGTTCAAGGCACATCGTCTTTTTCTCGGGACCCGGAGCCGGGGCAAGGTAAGCAAGCTGCTCCTTGGCTCCGTGGCAGAACAAGTGCTGCGCTCGGTAAACCTCCCGGTCATTACCGTGGGACCCGAGGCTCATCTCGACGCGGCAAGCGACGCCCGGCAAAGGGTAGTCTTGCACGCCACAACATTACGAGAGACCTCAAGCCCGAGCGCAGCACTTGCATGCGAGATTGCCGCACACCAGGGAGCAAAGCTGGTTCTGCTCCATGTCTTGCCTCCGATAGAGGAGATGGAGCGCGAACACCTGCCCACAGGTCTATATTCGACGGCGATGCGCGAACTGAGCATTCTCGCTGCGGAAATTGGTGCGGCGGAGTCCTGCTGCGCCAGGGTTGAGACTCGTGTTGCCCATGGACATCCAGCGATCGAAATCCTGGCGGCTTCCGCAGAACTCGTAGCGGACCTTATCGTTCTGGGATCGACACATCGATCTGTGCTTCACAACTTGACGCACGATCGAACTGTGTACCGCGTACTGGCGCATGCTCGCTGCCCGGTGCTCACTCTGCGCGATGAGGAAGAAGAGACGGCTCCGTTTCCGCCTGAGCATGACAGAATCAGCCTTTAACTGAATCGTGGACAATCAATGAATTCATTCGGCTCGCAGCGAGTCGATCGGACTGACACCTGCGGATTTGAGCGCAGGAATAAGGCTGCTTAAAACGTGACGATACCCGGCAGCGCGAGACGTCGTGTTAGATCCCGAACCAGCCCTCGGCCCGCGCCTCGTCGAGTTGCCGCTTCAGAACTGCCCAAAGCGCCGGGCAGCCCGCCTGAACAGCAGGGCCATTTCGCTTGACGACCTGCTCGTAGCGAATGCCATTCTCGCGCCAGCTCTGCCCATTGTTAGCGAGATTGAGAATGATCGGGACGGACCGATCCATCGCGTGGGCAAATTTAGCTTCCGGGGTTGCGGCAGCTTCGAACTCCTGCCAAAGCGACAGGAATGTACCGCCAATTTCGGCGGGCAGGAGGCCGCAGATGCGCTTCACCGCTTGCTGCTCGGCCAGCTCGCGCTGCTCCAGGCCTTCGGTAGCATAAACGATCATGTCCCCTATATCGATCTCGCCGATATCGTGAAGCAGAAGCATACCGACTACACGCTCGATTTTGATCGGCTCCTCCGCATAGCGTGACAGCGCCATTGCCTGCACCGCGATTTGCCAACTGTGCTCCGCAGAGTTCTCAAAGCGGGCGAGGCCAAGCGGCCGTGTCTTGCGCTCCACGGCTTTCAGCTTGTCCAATTCACGAATGAAATCGATGATTTGCTGCACTGCTTCTTCCCGTGGCACAGACATGGCTCCTCTCGAGTATGAGAAGGTACTCAGGGAAGAAGACTAAGCGGTGAGACGCTCGAGCTGATCGGGCTTGGAGATCGTCATGCTCGCGCCCTTGATGACGATCCACTGGTCGCGGCGGAATTGATTCAGCAACCGCGTCACAGTCTCGCGTGAAGTACCCGCCATGTTGGCAATCTCTTCGTGCGTGAGCGCCATGGTGAATCGAATCTCCGGCTTCCCATTGGAAGCGGCTTTGCCCCAGTCGAGCAGGAGTCGCGCCAGACGTCCCGCGGCAGAGCCGGAAAGAGCAAGTCGCTTGGCATCGTGGAAGACGGTCAGATATTCGCCCGAGAGCGACTGGGCCGCATGCATGCTCGCGACTCCATGACGTCCGAGAAAATCAATGAAGTCCTGCTTGCGAATCGTCTTCACCTGACAAGGCTCAATGGCTTCAGCGGTCACTTCGTGAGGTACGTTCGCCAGGACCGCGCTCAACCCCATCACGTCGCCAGGGCCCGCGATCTTGAGGATCATCGTCTTGCCATCCCGCGAGGTCGACGAAATCTTGACCTGCCCGAAGCAAATGACGAAAACATTGCGCGCCGCATCACCTTCGGTAAACAGCTTGGCGCCTCGCGCATGGCTCATCATGATTCCGATCTTGTCGAAATCCTGCAGGGCTTCTGCTGTGAGATTGCAGAACATCCGCAGATGGCGGTGCTCGCAATTGAGGCAATCTTCCGGTGGGTGATGAGAGTGGAGTCCAGCCATACTTATTCCGACGAGTTATTCAGAGTATATCCCAATTCTTCTGGATAGCGAGGGATAGAGGCTATCCTTGCATTTTCTTCGGAATAAATTTCTGGACAACTAAATCCAAGACTCTCTCAATTCGTGGCGATTCAAAGCTCCTGCGCTCTTGCCGGCCTGCGCCGGACTCCCGCGAGCTTCGCTTCGCTGCACATGCCATATGCCCTTGATACTTCACGGGCTAGCTCTCCGAGAAGCTGCATTCTAAGCGGCGGATACAAGTGAAATGCGCGCCGCAGCGCCTCGGTGGGCAAACGCATCGCGGTTCCCTTCGACTGGGCAACCAGCGTATAGGTGTGATGTACATCACCCAACAGTGCTGCCAATTCGACCAGTTCGCCAGCGCGAGCGGTTCCAAGCGTCAGTCGCGTATCCAGTCGCGCCGCCTTGCGCAGCATATAACCGGAGATCACAACGTAGAGGCCCCTGCAGAGGTCGTTCTGATGAAAAATGACGTCGCCGACATCGAATTCAATACATTCCGCGGAAGCATTCAGCATGTTACCGACTTCGGGCGGACAGGCCAACAATTCTGCAATCGGATGTGGGGCGGCAATGTCGCGCCGCTCGAAGATTGCCGCTGATTGCATGGTTCCGTCTCCTCTTGCCAGCTTCCCCAAGGTCATTCGATTGCGATTCCGGTCAATTGAGGTCATCATTTCCAATCCCGTGTGCGGTGTAATGTTGCCGCGATCTGGATGGATTCATGGAGCGGTTGTGGAATACTGCTGCCGCTTCGCCAAACTGAGAGATCAACTATCGCGCCCCGTTTGCGTCAGCGAGGCACACCGGTACAGGCCTCGGATTCCTGCGCAACGGACATAACCGCAGGCGGCACGCAGAGCACCGGTACGCGCGACCGGGCAAGCAGCGTGAATGCCGTGCCGTGCGGTCCCGGGGTTTCACTGGTGCGCTTCACTCCAATGACCAGCACACTTGGTTGATATTGGCCGATTGCCTCGGCGATCGCATCGCCGGGCTTGCCATCCTTGACGACGCAGCGCAGCGGAAAGCGCCCTGTGCTCTCAATCCCGAATTGCTCCAGCGTTGTGGCAATGGGATTGAGAAAAGCAATCGCCTCCTCAGGCCTGCGCGCGTGAACTACGATCAATGTCCTGTGAAAGACCTCAGCCAGCGAACATGCGGTTTTTGCGGCCTCGGTAGTCGCCTCGTTCCGCTCCAGTGCCAGCATCACCGGACCGCCCGGCACCGGGCGATAAGCTCCTGCGTTGTAGTCGGCGGCAACCGCGAGCACGGGACAAGGAGCCAGCCGCACCAGCTGCTCGGCGATGGCCCCCACCACAATGGGGCCCGCCCCTTGTTTCCCTTCCGTCCCGATGACGATGAGGCCGGCTTCGTATTGCCGCGCCACGTCGACCAGCATCTGGGCAACTTCTCCCTGGCGAATCTCGGAATGGCTGTGAATCCCTTCGCGAACCAGGTCGGCGGACAACTGGTCGAGGGTGGCGCGCGCCTCTTCCGTGAGACTGCGAAGAACTTTGCCGGGAACCGCAATGACAGAGGCGTAGTCCAGGGGATCGAGGCCGTGGGCAAGCACGATGCGGGCGCCATACGAAACCGCCAGTTTGCGTGCGTATTCCAGGGCAGCATCTGCACGCCCGTCCAGATCGGTCGCAACAACGATGGTCTTCAATCCGGATGCGAAACTCATAACTTCCTTCTTTGCGCCAAGGTTGCTGTTGGCGCATGGGTGCGCCGCTCGATTCGGGCCCGATGGTTACTGAGTCTGCTCTCGCATGAAGAGCGGAGCAGTGACCGCATTCACCCCTTCCTGTGATTGTGGTCACAAACGACAGGAAACGCGGAACTTATCGGAGTAGTAGACCGGCTCCTGCCGCAGTTCGAGGGGTGACCGGAACGGTATACATCCATGAGCCGGATACGGTAGGCTCTTCCCGTCATGAAAAACCTCCAAAACCCTGCAACTCAATCGTTTGTTCGCGTTCGCATGCCGAGCCTCGTGCTAGCCATATTTGCTTGCATGCTTTGCCTTCTCGGCTCCGCATGGGCCCAGGCTCCCGTGGCCGATTCACCTGCGATCGAAGCTAAAGCGAAGGCAATGGTCGCAAAGCTCACCCTGGAGCAGAAAATTCAGCTCATCGGCGGCGTTGACGGCATGTTTACCAATGCCATTCCCGCCATCGATCTTCCCCGCTTCAAAATGTCCGACGCCTCAGTGGGCGTACGCACCTGGGGACCGACGACAGCCTACGCCGGCGGCGCTGCCCTGGCTGCAACCTGGGATCGCGACTTCGCCAGAGAACTAGGCGCGAGCCTCGGCAAGGACGCTCGCGCTCGCGGAGTCAACTTTCTCCTCGGGCCCGGCGTAAACAACGCAAAGGCGCCCGTCAATGGCCGGAACTTCGAATACCTTTCCGAAGACCCGTTCCTGAACGGCGCGCTGGTGGTGCCCTACATTGAGGGCGTGCAGTCGCAGGGCGTCAGCACCACGGTCAAACACTATGCGCTGAATAACGAGGAGTACAACCGCCACAACGTGGATGTGGAAGTGGACGAGCGCACCATGCGCGAGATCTACCTGCCTTCGTTTGAAGCCGCCGTGACCAAGGGCCACGTTGACGCCGTGATGGACTCGTACAACCTGATCAACGGCTCGCACGCAACGCAGAATGAGTTCCTGAACCTCAAGGTATTGAAGGTCGACTGGGCTTTCGAGGGAGTGCTGATGTCGGACTGGGACGCGACCTACGATGGCGTTGCCGCAGCCAACAACGGCCTCGATCTCGAGATGCCGGGACCGCGCTTTATGAACGCGCAGACGCTGGTGCCGGCCGTGAAAAACGGCACGGTGAAAGAAGCGACGATCGACGGCAAGGTGCTGCGGATATTCCGGGTAGCGCTACGGTATGGCTGGCTCGATCGCCCGCAATTCGATCCCGCGGTTTCAACCTACTCGGTAGCCGACCGGCCGACAGCGTTGAAAGGCGCGCTCGAGAGCATTACGCTGCTGAAGAACGAAGGACACACACTGCCTCTCGATGCAGCGAAGTTGAAGACCATCGCCATTATCGGACCCGATGCGTGGCCCGCAGTCCCAGGCGGCGGTGGTTCGTCGCAAGCGGATGCGTTTCAGCCGGTCAGCATCGTCACCGGGATCGCCAGCCTGGTTGGTCCCGATACCCATGTGCTCTACACGCGCGGGCTGCCTGAGATGAATGACATTTTCGGGCAGACTCACTGGGAGTCCGGCCTGAAAGAAGCAACGTATTCCAGCAAAAACTTCACCGGATCAGCACTGACTGCGACACCGCACGATATCAATAACTACAAGCAGGAGTGGTGGGGCCCGGAAGACAAGACACCGCGCAGCATTCGCTACTCCGGCTCGTTCAAAGCCCCGAAGGCCGGCAAGTACCTGGTACTCGCCGCGGCTTCGGGCAGCGATCACTACACGGTC
>NZ_JBARMD010000732.1:0-3055 GCF_049802275.1 Occallatibacter sp.
GCAGCTTGGTGCGGTGCCGGCGCCGGCGGGCGAGATGCAGGTAGTACTGGGGCCGGGCTGGCCGGGCGTGCTGCTGCACGAGGCGGTGGGGCATGGGCTCGAAGCAGATTTCAATCGTAAAGGGACCTCGGCGTTTACGGGACTGATTGGACGACCGGTGGCCAGCACCAAGGTGACAGTGGTGGACAACGGAACCATGGCCGGACGGCGCGGGTCGCTGAATGTGGACGACGAGGGCTCGGCAACGCAGGAGACGGTGCTGATTGAGGACGGGATTCTGAAAGGCTATTTGACCGACAAGCTCTCTGCGCGGCTGACGGGAACGGCCAATACGGGATCCGGTCGGCGGGAGAGCTACCACTGCATTCCGATGCCGCGGATGACGAACACCTACATGCTGGCGGGGGATGACGCGCCCGAGGACATTCTGCGATCAGTGAAGCGGGGCTTGTACGCGGTGAATTTTGGCGGCGGCCAGGTGGACATCACGAATGGGAAGTTTGTTTTTTCGGCGTCGGAAGCCTATTTGATTGAGGACGGCAAGATTACAGCGCCAGTGAAGGATGCGACGCTGATCGGCAATGGGCCGGAGGCGCTGAAGTACGTCTCGATGGTGGGGAACGATCTGAAGCTGGATGAAGGGATCGGGACCTGCGGCAAAGATGGGCAGAGCGTTCCGGTGGGCGTGGGTATGCCTACCATCAAGCTGGACAAAATGACTGTGGGCGGGACGGGAAGATAAAAGGGCGAGAAGAGCATTGGCGAGCCCCCGTCGGGATTTCGGTGCGAACGAAATTCCCGAGTACTTGGCTACGCATCAGCTTCATCTGACGGCGTCGGCGATTGAATTTCTGGTATGCGCAGGCGAGGAGTTTGGAAACGCAAGCCATCAGGGGCAGGATGACCGAATGGCCATTTCCTTTGAAGAGTTCAAAGCCGAATCACTGGCCGATCCCGAAGTTCGGCGCAAACATGACGCTCTCGCTTCCGAATTTGAAGCCTTCGCAGAATAACTCAACGCCAGACAGGCCGAACGTATAGAGTCGCTCCGCTCACGCGGCGTCCTCGAGCCTCAGCCTAACCTTGCGCCCAAGCGCTGAAGCAATATTTACCAGCGCATCGAGCGAAAAGCGGGCAATGCGCCCGCGCAGCAGATCGTTGATCCGCGGTTGAGTTACCCCACAGCGCTTCGCCGCCTCGGCCTGGGTCCACCCATTCGATTTGATGATCCCCTCGATCTCGTCCATCAGATCGGAGCGCAGGGTCAGGTTCGCCGCCTCTTCCGGCGAATCGGCAAGCGCATCCCAGACGTTGGCAAATCTCTTACCAGTCTTTTTGCTCATCGTTGACCTCGCATTAACTGTTTGTATCGCTTTTTAGCAATCTCAATATCCTGCTTGGAAGTTTGCATCGTCTTCTTTTGAAATGCATGCAGAACCGTAGATGGCATCGGCCCGGCGGGCAGTATAAAGCACCCGATAAATCCCTGATTCCTCCGGGACCCGAATCTCCTCGACGCCTTTGCCAATATCGGGCATCGGTTTGAAGTCGTCCGGCAGATTTCCTTTTTGCAATTTCGCAAGCTGACGTCCGGCAGCCTGGCGCGCATTCCTGGGAAAATCGCTGATCGCCTTCAACGAATTTCCAAGAAACTCGAGCGGCTTCATGAAGAGATTATATCCAGTCTGATATAGAGTGCAACTGGTTTCACCGTTCTGCGAGGCCCCTAAACAATACCTTCGTCAGGGACGGGATGGCCCTCAAACTTACTTGGGGAGTGCTCCACCTTACCGCTTTTCTACTTCTGGTGGGCGGCGAGCCATTTGGCTGAGCGATCCTGGGCGGTGGCTAAGTCGCTGGGGCTGAGGTGCCCTGCGACCAGGTCGCGGGCGTGGACAGCTTCTTCCTGACGGGAGCCGTTCCAGGTTTTGGCGGCTAGTTCGAGCCAGAAGTAAGACTCAACGAGGTTGACCGGAACTCCCTGGCCACTCGCATACATTGAGCCAAGGTTGAACTGGGCGCGGGGCAAGCCCTGCTCGGCGGCCTTGGTGTACCAGGCTGCTGCCTGGGCGTAGTTCTTCTCGAGGCCGGTGCCATTGTCGTAGAGCAGGCCGAGATTGAACTGGGCGGAGGCGTCTCCCTGCTCGGCGGCGCGGCGGTAGAGGTCGGCGGCCTGGGAGTAGTCCTGCGGGACGCCGATGCCGCGCTCATAGAGGGTGCCGAGGTTGTATTCGGCTTCTGGAACCTTTTGCAGTGCAGCTTTTCGATACCAGCCAGCGGCTTCGGCGGAGTCCTGAGTGACTCCTTCGCCGCGGTCATAAAGCAAGCCGAGGTGCAGTTCGGCCGGGGCAAAGCCCTGTTCGGCAGCCTTTTTGTACCATGACGCAGCCTTGGTGTTGTCCTGTTGAACGCCATTGCCGGTTTCGTAAAGCGTACCCAGGTCAAATTGGGCCTGGGCAGATCCCTGGTCGGCAGCTTTCTGGAGCCACGAAAATGCCTTGGTGTAGTCCCGCGGGACGGAGACGCCGGAAGCGTAGGCCTCGCCTACCGCCAGCTGGGCCTTCACGTCGCCGGCATTGGCTTTATTGAGCAGGGCGGGATCGATTGCCGCCCTCTGCGCGAGAATCGGAAAACACATAAAAACAATCAGGTAAATGGAAAGCGGAAGGATTCGGCGCGGTGTCATAGTGCCTCTCGGGGGAACTCATCACGATAGCAAATTACGCAAGGTCGAGGGGTGATGGCCGTCCGCCGAGAGCGGGGCTCGCGGATGCGCTGCCATGCGCCGGTTTGTTAAGGTTGACCCATGCCGGAAGCTGTTCAACTCCCCGATGTCGCCGCCGTTGATCTCGAATCCCTTGCAACCGATGTAGTGAAGCTGGCTATGAGAGCCGGCGCCAGTGACGCCGAGGTCGTTGTCCGCGAAGGAGACGAGTTCAGCGTGAATGTGCGCCTGGGCCAGGTGGAGACGCTGAAGGAGTCGGGCTCGCGCGCGCTGGGGCTTCGTGTATTTGTGGGCAAGCGATCGGCTTCGGCCTCGACCAGCGATCTGACT
>NZ_JBARMD010000733.1:0-1551 GCF_049802275.1 Occallatibacter sp.
CCGCCGGGTTCGACGACCGTGGGCTTCTTGATCAGGAGCGGCTGAGTAGACACTACGGCAACTCCTGTGTCATCACTTCCGCGGTCCGTGCGGCGCGCCAGGCAGCCAGCCGGTCGTAGAGTGCGGAGTCAGTTGCGGCGAGAATTTCAGCCGCCAGCAGCGCGGCATTGGCAGCTCCGGGTTTGCCGATGGCCAGGGTACCGACGGGGACGCCCTTGGGCATCTGCACAATTGAAAGGAGCGAATCGAGGCCGTTGAGCTGGGTTGCAGAGACGGGAACGCCGAGCACCGGCACGAGGGTCTTCGATGCCAGCATGCCCGGCAGATGCGCGGCGCCGCCAGCTCCGGCGATAATCACGCGAAGCCCGCGCTCGCGTGCCGTTTCTGCATATTTGAAGAGCCAGTCTGGAGTGCGGTGGGCGCTTACGATGCGCGCTTCATGCGGGATTTCGAGGGCGCGCAGAATCTCCACGGCCCCGGCCAGCACCTCGTAGTCGCTCTTACTGCCCATCACCACGCCCACCAGCGGCTTCTCGCTCATGGGGAGATTATAAAGAGCGCGGCTGCAATTCCACAGGATCGCGGTTCAACGCCTTGTAGATCTAGTGCCGGTGCCATGCCTCGACAGCCACTTCGACAACGGCGAGCAGCACGCTGAAAGCAGCGAGAAATCCCCTGGCGCGCTGCCAGTTTTGTTCGTGGCGCTCCATGCGGTGCTCGAGTTCGGCGATGCGCCCGCCGTTCCCGTCGCCCATGAGGCCATTCATTTGCGTCTTCAATACGCTCAGATCGCTCAAAACCTGTGCTTCGAATTCGTTCATCATTCGCATCCGTTGTACTCCAGCCATTTCTGTGAGGTCACTCGGGGGCACCGTGGACCGGCGGGTTCTTCTGGCGGTCCCGGCTGAGGTCTCACGATGCAAGCGGCAGATTGAAGATCAGGGCCGCCGAAAACTCCGAGTAATTGGGCGGTGTCGATCCGTCGTACGCTCTTATATAAAAGCGGTCGCTGGCCGACACCCGCGAGAAGGTCATGGTTGGCTGTGAACCGCGCATCACCAGGTCGGGATCAGTGCCCGGCATGAAGCAATTGTCGCGCCGGCGAATCTCGAATCCGCCACCGTTTGGCGCTATGGCTCCGGTGTTGATTGTCACGCTTCCGTTGCTCATCGCCGTCACCACCAGTCCGTTCAGATCGGGCAAGTAAGTCGGAGAAATCGCCACCGGCAACCATGCATCTGCCGGGACTGTCTCACTGGTTTTGATTGCCAGATCATCGGCCCAGTCATTCGCAAAGCTGATGGCATATTGAACCAGATCGGGATAACTGGCCGTGTAAGTCAGCTTCACACTGCGGACAACCATTTGAGCGTTCAAGTTAGTCGACGGAGCATTCAGACCGAGTGCGTCGCCCGGCCAAATATCGGCGTCGAGGCTGGCACACGTGCATTTGTAGGCGCCGCTCCATAACGCGCTCACGCTTACCGCCGCCTGCTCGATGGCGAGTGCCGCATTGCGGCAGTCCTGCGAACCACGCGGTGCGGGATTGGT
>NZ_JBARMD010000734.1:0-3707 GCF_049802275.1 Occallatibacter sp.
GCGAGCGCTGAAGCAACGCCTACATTCACTTTTCCGTCTTCCGAAAACAAAGCCGATCCGATGATGACTTTTTGCGCGCCTGCGTCCAGAACCTCGCGCGCGCGGTCGGCCGAACGAATCCCTCCGCCTACCTGGCAACGGAGCCGGCGCGCGAACTGTGCGACCAGCGCCGAGTTGTTACCTTGTCGCATCGCCGCATCCAGGTCAATGAGCTGCACCAGAGGAAAGCGCGAGAACTTCTCAATCCAGTATTCGAAATCGTCAAATGAAAGGCGGAGCTTCTCTCCCTGCACCAGCTGCACAATCCGGCCGCCCATCAAATCAATTGAAGGAATCAGCATGGCAGCCTCACCGGAACGCCCGCTGCAATCAATTCCTCTTTTAGCGACCGCGCGCTCGACACGCCGAAATGGAAGATGCTCGCCGCAAGAGCCGCATCCGCCTTTCCTCTGGCAAAAACATCGGCAAAGTGCGCCACTGTTCCAGCGCCTCCTGATGCGATCACCGGGATGTTGACCGATTCGCTGACCGCTGCCGTCAGTTCACAGTCGAATCCAGCTCGAGTACCATCCGCGTCCATCGACGTAAGCAGAATTTCTCCCGCTCCCCGAGCCTCGGCTTCAAGCGCCCACTCCACAACACGCCGTCCAGCCGGCTTGCGGCCGCCCTGCACAAAGACCTGCGCATCGCGCACCGGGTCTTCTGCTTCTGGATAGCGCCGCGCGTCGATTGCCACCACAACGGCCTGCGATCCAAAACTGCGCCCAATCGTGCTGATCAGCAGGGGGTCTGCAAGCGCTGCCGAGTTGATGCTGATCTTGTCTGCGCCCGCCTCGAACACCTGTTCTGCCTCCTCCGCGCTACGAATCCCGCCACCCACCGTGAAGGGCACAAACAACTCGCGCGCGGTACGCCGCACTGTCTCCAGGAGCGTTTGTCGGCCTTCGTGCGTGGCCGTAATGTCGAGTAGCACAATCTCGTCCGCGCCTTCGCGGGCATGGCGTGACGCCAGCGCCGCCGGGTCACCGGCATCGACGATGTCCACAAACTGAACGCCCTTGACCACGCGCCCAGCGTGGACATCAAGACACGCAATGATGCGCTTGGTCAGCATGTCCACACCAGGAAGTTCTGCAGAATCTTCAACCCAGTCTCTCCGGATTTTTCAGGATGAAATTGAACACCCATTACGTTGCCGTTCTCTACCGCAGATGCAAACGGCTCGATGTACTTTGTCGTTGCGGCGGTGTCGGCAGTGACAGGAGCTTTATAAGAATGCGTAAAGTAAACAAACTCACCCGCCCCAACCCCAGCAAGAAGGCGCGATCCAGAATTCGTCTCTAACGAGTTCCAACCAACATGGGGAACCTTTTGGTTGCATTCCGGAAAACGTGTGCATGACTCTTTGAAATGTCCGAGCCCCAACTGATTTGCAGCTTCGGTCGACCCCGCATACAACCACTGCATCCCCACGCAAATCCCAAGAAACGGCACTCCCTGCGCAAGCGCACTGCGTATCGCCCCCGTCATGCCAGTCGCATCCAACCGCCCGGTTGCCGCAAAATGGCCCACGCCCGGCAGCACAATCCGCTCTGCTGACTCGATAAGCGAAACATCCGAATCCGTCACTACCGCGTCCGCTCCGAGGTGCCGCAGCGCCTTCAGCACAGACGTGAGGTTCCCGGCTTTGTAGTCAATCACCGTGACACGCATCAGAGAAGCCCCTTGGTACTCGGCAACATCTCGCCAAGTTGCTTATCGCGCGAACACGCCACGCGGAGAGCCCGCGCAAAGGCCTTGAAGATCGCCTCGATCTTGTGATGATTTGACCTGCCGTACATGGTTTTCACATGCACATTGGCCCGTGCGCCACGCGCAAATCCTTCAAAAAAATCCGCCACCAGCTCTGTCTGTAGATCGCCGACAAGTCGCGTCTTAACCTTCGTGTCCACCACATACGCCGCACGGCCGCTCAAGTCCACCGCCGCGATCGCTAGCGTCTCATCCATCGGCATCACAAAGTAGCCGGCGCGCAGAATTCCACGCTTGTCGCCTAGCGCGCGATCGAACGCCTCGCCAAGCGCGATTCCCACATCCTCCACCGTGTGATGCTGGTCCACATCGAGATCACCCTTGCACGTGAGTTCCAAGTCAAATGCACCGTGTCGCGTGAACAGTTCCAGCATGTGATCGAAGAACCGAATGCCCGTCGTGACCTTGTACTGCCCCTTGCCCTCGATCTTGAGATCAATGGCAATGCGCGTTTCATGCGTATCGCGTACAACAACGCCCCTGCGAACCACCGTGCCCCGCGACGCCTTCTCCGCAGCCTTGGCTGTCATCGCTCCCCCTCCATTGCACCAAGCACCTTCAGCGTTGCGCGGAGCACCGCTGTGGCTTCGCGCATCTGCTGGCGTGTACCAATCGTTATGCGGACGCAGCCGTCACAACCCGGATCGTTTGACCGGTCGCGCACCAGCACGCCACCAGCTGACATCAGCCGAACAAATTCAGCATGCTGCCCGCCAACATACACCAGAATGAAATTCGCATGACTCGGCCAGTGGCGCATACCCACGGACTCAAGCGCAGCCTCAAAATCTGCGCGGGCAGAAATCACTTCCCCAACGTACCAATCCAGGTACGCGGAATCCTCCAATGCAGGCGGCAGGCAAGCCAATGCAAGCGAGTTCACGCTATACGGCGAAAGCACGCGCCGAATCCACCGCATCAAATCAGCCCGACCCGCGAGAACGCCCAGCCGTAACCCCGCCAGCCCATAGGCCTTTGAAAAAGTACGCGCAATCAGCACGTTTGGAAGCGTCTCGATCAGATCGATCACGGTCTCCCCGCAAAAATGGAAATACGCTTCATCCACCAGCACCACCGCCTGCGGAGCGCGCTGCGCAAGTTCGACAACTTGTTCCCTCGTCGCGAGCGAACCCGAAGGGCTGTTAGGGTTCGCAATGGCTATGACCTTCGTCTGCGGAGTAATGGCGCTTAGAAGTCGATCGAAGGGAAACTGCAGGTCTGTGTCCGCCTGCACCGCAACTACATTGGCATCCATCGCCGACGCGTATACCTCGTACATGGTGTACGTGGGAACGGGCAACAACAATTCGTCGCCGGAATCGAGAAATGTCTCGAAGAGCACATGAATCGCTTCATCCACACCATTGGTGAGTACTACTCTCTCCGCCGAAATTCCAAGGTGTTTCGCAACAATCCGCTCAACAGGGGCGCGTTCTGGATAGCGGGTAAGATCGGCCGCCGAAATGCGACCGAGGACCTCCCGCACCTTTGGAGAGCACGCAATCGTGTTTTCATTGAAGTCGAGGCGCATCGCATCGCGATTTCCCAGCGGCGGATGATACTCCTTCATCGCCTGGACCCGGGCACGCGGAGTGGGTTGAACAACAGAAGCGGAATTATGCACGAGCCCTCCCTCCGCGGACCGCGACTGGCGCTCGCTTCCGTGAAACCTTGCGTAACCGCACGCGTATCGCTTCAGCATGTGCGGGCAAACCTTCTGCCTCCGCCAGCATCGCCGCCGGCGGCCCCAGGAGGAGCATTCCCTGCGCCGAATACTCCTGCACGGTAATCAGCTTCACGAAATCATTCACGCTGAGCCCGCCACGTACCCGCGCCATTCCGCCCGTGGGCAGAGTGTGATTCGGCCCCGAAATGTAGTCACCCATCGGCTGCGC
>NZ_JBARMD010000735.1:0-41911 GCF_049802275.1 Occallatibacter sp.
CCTTACGCGACGCAAAGGTGCCCTCGACGGCGGCGGCCTGCCAGGCAAGCTTGCTGACTGTTCTGAGCGCAACCCGGATCGCTGCGAACTGTATCTCGTCGAGGGTGAAAGCGCAGGTGGTACGGCCAAGCAGGGCCGTGACCGGCGCTTCCAGGCGATTCTGCCGCTCAAGGGCAAGATCCTCAACGTCGAGAAAGCACGCTACGACAAGATGCTGGGCCACGAGGAAATCCGCGCCATGATCACCGCGCTCGGCTGCGGCATCGGCAAGGACGACTTCGATCCGGCGAAGATTCGCTACGGCAAGATCATCCTCATGACCGACGCCGACGTGGACGGATCGCACATCCGCACGCTTCTGCTGACCTTCTTCTTCCGCCACATGACGGAGTTGATCAAGCGCGGCAACATCTACATTGCCCAGCCGCCTCTGTTCAAGATCAAGAAGGGCCGGTCCGAACAATATGTAAAGGACGAACGCGAGTTGAACCGAGTCGCCATCAAGCGCGCATCTGAAGGCATGATCGTGCGTCACGGTGAGAATGCCAGCCACATCGATGGCAGCGAACTCACGCGTTTCATGGGCTATTTGAACGAGTATCTCGGATTTGTCGAAAAAGTTGACAAGCGCATACGCAACGAGCAGCTCACGGAATTGATCGCGCGCGCAGAACTGACCCATCGCGCGGACTTCACGTCGAAGAGCGGTAACGAGGTGCCCGCGAAGCTGGCTCAACTTCACGAACAGCTCGTCAACGTCGCGGATGATTTCGGAATCAAGGTGAGCAAGCCCATTGAGGACGATGAACACCACACCTGGTCTGTCTGCTACAGCGACTCGCAGGGGGCCTCTCGCTGCATCGATTACGCCTTGGCATCAAGCCCGGAGTTCCGCCAGATGATGTCGAAGTACTCGCAGATCAGCCAATACCTCGAGCCTCCGTTCCTCATCGAGTACGCCGCAAAACCCACCCAGGATACTGCGGCAGATGAGCTGGAAGGCACAGAGTTCGAAGAGGGCCAGACGCCTCCAAAGGTGAAGGCGGAGGCCAAAGCGGCCCGGCGCGGCTCACGCATTTTGCACGAACCGGTGGAGAAACAAACCGCACGTGAGCTTTTTGTCTACATCGTCGAACAGGGCAAGAAGGAATACGATGTGCAGCGCTACAAGGGGCTGGGCGAAATGACGGCACCCCAGCTTTGGGAAACCACGATGGATCCCGATCGGCGCACGTTGCTACAGGTCAAGCTCGAAGATATAGCGGAAACCGAAGCCATTTTCACCACGCTGATGGGCGAAGACGTTGAATCACGCCGAAAGTTCATTGAAGACAATGCACTCGACGTGAAGAATCTCGACATCTAAGAACGCAACCTCCTCCTCCTTCTTTTTTGCACAAAAAAGAGGCGAACTCTTGATTGAGTTCGCCTCTCGTGATGTTTTGCATGTTCAGTTCTTATCACGACCGACAAGAACTAGACCTCCGTGACGGATGGCCCAGGCTGCACCAACCTGCGCCGAGGCCATGGCCGCGAAAGCGGACGCGAGTATCACTCCGATCATGGACATACGGAGCGCTCCGGGAGTGGTTTCCTCCAGGACTTGCGAAAATGTCGCCCAATATAGCACGTTAATGACAATTTATTTCCATAAAACGCTCATATTGATCAGATATATGGACAATTCGATCATTTAGATGTAAATTTGCTTCCACGGTGGCTGGCTCTCCCCATCCAGCCCTTCCCAGCCCGCCATCGCAGCCCAGTTGCCCAGCGGGGCAACCTCCGCATGGTGTTCGTTCCCGGCTCGAAGCGATCGATAGCGGCATATGCCCTAACAACTGCACCAACTTCATGTGAGGTCTCAATGAGAAAAGGTCTTTTCCGGATCATGCTCGGATGCGCGATTGCCTTGATGGCATTCGTGCCGGCAGCAAACGCCCAGGTAGTAACCGGCTCCATAACCGGCGAGGTCACCGACCCCAGCGGAGCTGTGATTTCTGGAGCGCATGTAACCGCCCACGCCGTCGAAACTGGAATCGAAACCGCAACCGCCACAAATGCGCAAGGACAGTACCACATCGAGTTTCTGCCGATTGGCCACTACAGAATGACGGTGCAGGCCAACGGGTTCGCGACGGCCACCGTGCCCGAGTTTTCTCTCGAGGTGCGTCAGACAGCTAACTTCAACGTGAAGCTTCAGGTGGGAAGCACAAACACGTCGGTGAACGTCTCTGCTGCAGCCCCGATTCTTCAGACGGAGAGTCTGAGCGTCGACAGCACATTCACCGCGAATACGATTCAGAATCTTCCCCTGAACGGACTCGATTTTTCCGCGTTAACTCTGTACGTGCCGGGCTCTGTCGATACCGCGGGCGTTGCCGGTCCCACTAGCTTTGAGCGGAGTACCTACTACACCGACACGCCGAATATGAACGGCAATCGGGCGCAGGCAAATCACTACACGCTCGACGGAATCGATATGAACGAGGATTACAACAACCTGATCTCCTACAGCCCGGCTCCCGAAGCGCTCCAGGAGGTCCAGGTGATCACGGCCGATTCGTCAACCGACTATGGCAACGTGAATGGCGGCGCGGTGGTGAGCGTGCTGAAGAGCGGCACAAACAACTTTCACGGCTCGGCATACGGCTACGTGCAGGACTACCGGTTCAACGCAAATTCCTACAGCAACGGCCAGTCAACTCCTGTGACGCCGATCAATCCCTTCTCGTTTTCACAGTTTGGCGGTACGATTGGCGGGCCGATCAAGCGTGACAAGCTCTTCTTCTTCGCCGACTACCTAGGCTCGCGCTGGCACACTGGCGGATTGGGATTTGCAAGCGTAATTCCCGACGCCATGCGCAACGGCGATTTCTCTGCGCTGCTTGCGGGTTCGAATCCTATTCAGTTGTATGACTCGCAAAACAACTTCGCGCCATACGCCAACAACCAGGGAGTTCCCATCGTCAACCCGGTGGCGGAGTACTTGTTTGCGAACCCCGGTCTTTACCCGAATTGCGGCGCGGCGAGTCCCGTTACGCCAAAGGGAGGCAAGTGCCTGCCGCCTCTCGATGGAATCGCGCAGAACAACTATCAGGCCCCTACCAAAAGCTACAAGGCCAATGACCAGGGCGACGCCAAAATTGAGTTCAATCCGCGCGCTTCAGACAAAATCACTGGGTTCTATTCGATGTCGACGGCCTACGATGGATCCACCGCGGTGCTGGCAATCACCTTCCCGGGAGTCAATCTCTTCCCAACGTGGATTATCGGGACCAGCTGGGTTCACACCTTCTCGCCATCGTTGGTGAACTCCGCCCGCGTTGGCTTCACGCGAACCAAGTGGTCAGAGGGATTGCCCACCGATCCGACCGGGCAGTTTGGAACTTCAGGCAATGCCAAAGTCGGCATCACGTTTCCCAACCAGCAGTATGAAGGTTTCACGAATCAGAACATGAGTGAAAGCAACGTCAGCAATGTGGGGACGTCAGCCTACAACGGCAACAACCTCATCGACAACACCTACAGCTACATAGACAACCTGACGTGGCAGCACGGCAAGCACTATCTCAGCATGGGAGTCGAAGCCATCCGCTACCAGAACAACTACCCCACGGGAAACAACGACGGATACCTCGGTTCGCTCAACTACACAGGCGCGTTTACCGCCAATCCCTCTGCCCCCAATGCCGGCGGATATGGGCCCGCTGACTTTGTGCTCGATCGCGTTCAGTCGGCCGGCGCCACTCTCAGCAGCATCAATGTCGGACAACGCCAATGGCGCATCGCCGGCTTTGCGCAGGACAACTTCAAGTTCCGCCCCAACCTCACGCTGATCGCTGGGCTTCGTTATGAATACGACCAGCCCTGGTACGAGCAGAACGGCAAGACCGGTACAGTTGATCTCGCCACAGGCCAGATACTCTATGCTTCACACATCCCGACCGGCGCACCGGCAGGCTCAGGCCTCTGCAGCAATCAGGCCTGCTATCAACCGAATTTCCGGCAGATCATGCCGCATGTCGGATTTGCGTACCAGTTCAACGATCGCCTGGTGTTGCGTGGCGGATACGGAGCTACCAGCTTCTTCGAAGGCAACTCCTTCAACCAGCGCCTGACCTCGATCACGCCGTTCATCCAGGCGGTGAACGTTTCGGTCACCTCTCCCACGCAGGGGGCCGTCACCGCACCTCGTACAGCAGAAGAGGGATTCACCGGGGGCACCACTCAGTACGGAGGCACCTTCAACGTCTACCCGCAACATATTCAACCCGCATATGTGCAGCAGTGGAATCTGACCATGCAATATGCGATGTCTCGAACCTTGTCGCTGCAGGTCGGATACATCGGCGAATTTGGCCAGCATATTGAAGACTACGGAAACGTGAATCAGTACCTGGTAAACGGCGATCCCACCTCGGCCCCTTACTACAACAACCAGTACATCGGCGTGAATGGGATTGATTCTTCGCTCGGCATCGGACCGAATGGACTGTTGATTACCGAGTCGCGCGCGGTGATGCACTATAACGCAATGCAAGCGGTTCTCCGCGAACACCTGAGTCATGGCCTGGAGTTCACCGCGAACTATACCTACGGCCAGGCGCTTACCAACAGCCTCGGAAATTATGCGCTCAACGTCAACGGCTTCAGCGGCGCGTTCCAGAACTACTACAATAGTGCCGCCGACTACGGCCCGGCTGGCTACGATGTGCGGCATAACTTCTCGGCCACAGCCGTCTACGCGCTTCCGGTAGGCCGAGGACAACAGTACCTTACAAACGCCAACGCGATTCTAGACGCAGCGGTAGGCGGTTGGAAGATTTCGACCGGAGTTGTCGTATACTCTGGATTCCCTGAGACCATCACTGGCCCGGGAAACAACTCAAACAGCTATGGCAACTCGCGCGTGAACCAGTATCGCAAGCTCAGAGTTGTCGGCCGCAGCAACGAAAACTGGTGGGGTGTCGATCCTTCGGCGACCCCATGCACGACCGCCGGCGTAGACAACGGGGTATGCGCCTTTGGCGTTCCCGCATCGAATGCCTTCGGCACATCGAGCAACGGCTCGGTCCGAGGTCCGGGTTACCGCAACGTGGATCTTTCGATGTTCAAGGACTTCCACACTTTCCGTGAGCAGTCGATCGGATTCCGCTTTGACGCTTTCAATGCGTTCAACATGGTGAGCTACGGCAATCCTGACACTGGCATCACCGATTCCAACTTCGGCAACGTGTCACTTCAGGGCGTTCGTTCCGTCGAGCGTCACCTGCAATTCTCACTCAAATACACCTTTTAACCTTGCGGCTGCCGCGCACTTTCCGCGGCAGCCGGTTTGAAAGAATTGGTCCGGTTCTTGCATTCGTGGTCTCAACCTGTTTTCAAGAAGTCTGCCGGCATGGGAAAATAGGCACAATTATCATGAACCTTGAAATCTGTGTCGATTCGGTTGAATCGGCGCTCGCTGCGGCACAAGGCGGAGCGAAGCGCATAGAACTGTGTAGCGCACTGAGCGAAGGCGGCATCACGCCGAGCGCCGGCCTCGTCAGCGCTGTTCGCGCCGCGGTCGATATCGATGTGTTCGTCATCATTCGTCCCCGCGGCGGCGACTTTGTGTATTCCGACCATGAACTGGCGGTCATGCACGATGACATTCTGGAAGCGAAAGCCCGCGGGATCGACGGCGTGGTCCTCGGCGTCTTGACCGAAGCAGGCACTGTTGACGTTGCGCGCATGCGCAATCTTATTGAAGTGGCGCGGCCGCTCCACGTCACGTTTCATCGCGCATTCGATGTCTCCACAGATCTGGACCGAGCGCTGGAAGATGTGATTGCGTGCGGGGCCGACCGCATTCTCACTTCCGGCGGCAAACCCGATGCAATGCGAGGCGCGGCAAGGATTGCACAATTGCGAAAGAAGGCCGGCAATCGCATCCGGATCATGGCCGGCGGCGGCATCCGCGCTTCGAATGTCAGGACTGTTGCGCTGAAGACAGGCGTGCGCGAAGTCCACACCTCGTTGAGCAAAGACGTGGAAGCCAAGCCCTCTGATGGAGGTGCCGAGCTCGGAACCCGGCCAAACAGCCACAAGAGTTTCCGGGTGCTCGAACACGACGTGCGCGTCTTCAAGTCCGCCTTGGATGCAATTACGATGGCACCCAAGACCCGCGCACCCGTACAATAGGCCCAGTTCCGATCCTGATTCAGCCTGGCGCCATCGATCGCTATGTCATCGAAGACAGATAAACGTGCCAAGGAAATTCTGCGGCTGCTGCTGAGTCACGGCAAAGCCTCGGTCGACGATCTTACATCAGCGCTGGGCACCTCACCTGCAAGCATCCGTCGCGATCTCATTCGCCTCGAATCGCATGGTTTGGTCACGCGCACCCACGGGGGCGCCATGTTGGCGGGAAACGGCAACGCCGTCTACGAACCGTTTCGCTTCGATGCCTCGTTCCAGGTGCGCGAAGACCGGTTTGCTGCGGAGAAGCTGCGCATCGCCCGCGCCGCCGCCGCGCTCATCCAGGAAAACGAGACCATCGGATTTGCAGCAGGCACAACGACAACACTGGTTGCGCGTCAACTCCTGCATCGGAAGAACATTCAGATTGTCACCAATGCTGTAAACATCGGCATGGAACTCAGTTCAAGTGCCCGGCTCCAGACGATGCTCACCGGAGGCAATCTCCGCTGGGCCGGCGCCTTCTCGCTGGTTGGGCCGGCGGCCATTGAGGCGCTTGCGGTTGTCGTCATGGATCGGCTGTTTGTGAGCGCGACCGGAGTGGATGCTGAGCACGGCGCCACGCTCATTCAGCCCGACGAAGCCGCGGTATTTCGCGCCATGGCGCGGCAGGCGCGCCAGATCATCGTGGTAGCCGATTCGAGCAAGCTGGGCCGCGTGAGTCCTGCGGTCGTTTGCCCGTCGAGCGATATCGATCTGCTGATCACCGACAATGGAATTTCAGAAGAAGTGTCCAACGCATTCGTCGCGGCCGGCGTGAAGATCATGGTGGTTTAGCGCGGACCGTTCTCCTTCGGTTTTTGAGCGCCCCAGTCGTAAAGTTGAAATTCCCGGATACGCGCTTCTGACGTGCTCGACAAAATGTTCAGTCGAACACGCCGTGCAGTCACAGACGGAAACTGATCAATCTTCTTGTGGCCGATCGCCTGCCCCTCAGCAATCCGCTTCCACACCTTGTCAGGCTCGCTCCAAATCTCAATGGCATATTTCTGAATGTGTTGCCCATCGTTCAACCACTCCATCGTGAGTGCATGATCGAAGGTGACAGGCTTGTCAAAATCCACTTCGATCTCCGCGTGACGTGAACCTGCAGGCGCTGACCAAAATGTATCGGGATTGCCGTCGAGCGCAGCCTCAAATCCGACGCTGCTTCTTTCTCGATGAAGAACCAGATTGTTTTCTGCTCGCTTCCGAAGCGCCGCGCCAAACTCCTCCAGTCGCTTCACGTCGGAGTCAGGCAGCAGTCCGCGATTGTCTGGCGCCACTCCCAGCATGAGCTGGGCACCGCGTCCCACCGTTTTGTCGTAAGTATCGAGAAGCGCGTCGAGACTCTTCAGCGAAGCTTCGTCGTTCGGATGCCAGAACCAATGCAGGTTGCGAAGTGGCGTATCCGCCTCGACAGGACGCCAACGAAGATAGCCGTGACGATCAATGACGTTCCAGTTCTCGTAATTGACAATACCTGCCTCGTTGCCCACCCAGCGAGCATCGCCATACTCAAACAAGCCCGTATCGGCAAACACTACGGTGTTGGGTTGATAGGTCCGGAGAGTCTCAATGATCTTTTTGAAGTCGTAGACGTGTCCAGCGCTGCCCGCACCATCGAGCCAGAACTCGACGAGGTCGCCGTAGTTTTGCGCTAGTTCCTCCAACTCCGCGTTGTAATACTTGTCGTATTCCGCTGAATCCTTGTAGCGCGGCTCATGGCGATCCCACGGAGAGAGGTAGACACCAAACTTGAGTCCATATTTCCGCGCTGCACGCGCAACATCGCCAACAACGTCTCCCATACCGTCTTTCCATGGGCTGCTCTTCACACTGTAGTTCGTCTGTCCGGTGGGCCAGAGGCAGAAGCCGTCATGGTGCTTGGCAACGAGCACAACGTACTTCGCACCAGAATCGCGAATAGCCTTCATCCACTGGTCCGGGTCAAATTGTGTGGGATTGAATACGGAGGGACTGGCCGTACCATCGCCCCATTCGCGATCAAGAAACGTATTTGTGGAGAAGTGCAGGATGACGCCGAATTCCTGGTCTTGCCACGCGACCTGGTAGGGAGCGGGTCGAATGTCGCCGGGAGAATCCTGCCCCGCCGCAGAAATCGTAAGAGACATCAGCAAAATCAAGAGCAGACCAAGGCATGACATTCCTGCATCTCGATTCATTGAGTATTCCCCTTCTCTATCGAGTCTTTTCTAAATGGGTCGCAACGCATGCTGTGATCGTAGAGGCAATGGCCGCAGTGCGTCGACAAGACTCCAAAATGCTCGAATCGGTGAGGGGACACTTCAACCAAGCCGTTGGCCTTTCCGTCACCTAGTTCCTATGCCGTTTCCAAGCCTCCAGTGATAGGCTTCCCATGGACTAAAAACAAAGGAGAAATCCGTGCGTACTTCTCTGCTTCACTTTGCCGCAGTCGGGATCATGGTTGGGTCAACAATTGGAATTTCAGCGCAAGAGCCTCAGCAGCAGGCTTTGTCGCATTCACTTGAACCGCCCCTGGCGCAGACCGCAGCACCACCAATTGCGCAGCGTATGCCGACGGAAGCAGCCGAAAATCCGGTTGCCGATCCCAGGGCCGAAGTCGTCCTCGGCAACGCAAGGTTCACTGTTCTCACACCGGAGCTGATTCGGATGGAGTGGGCGGCCGACGGCAAATTTGAGAATCACGCGTCTTTCGTCTTCATCAATCGGCGTTTGCCCGTGCCGAAGTTCGAAACAAACAAACTTGGGTCTGGCGATGCACAGGCTGTGACCATCAAGACAAGCGCCCTGACGCTTCATTACTCGGCCTCAGGCGATGGCAAATTCACACCTGATAATCTCTCCATCGAGCTTACCGTCGACGGAAAACCGGTGACCTGGCACCCGGGCATCACCGACAGTGAAAACTTGCAGGGCACAACGCGCACACTCGACGGCGCGCTTGGATCGAAGACACGCGAACCGATCGAGCAAGGTCTGGTATCCCGTTCAGGATGGGCGCTCGTCGACGATTCAACGCGCCCCCTGTTCGATTCGGCGAACTTCACTTTCAGCGAGGGTGAGAAGAGTCCGTGGCCATGGGTCATCGAGCGGCCAGCCGGCGAGCGCCAGGACTTGTACTTCTTCGGCTATGGACATGACTACCGCAAGGCGCTGGGCGACTATGTTCGCGTGGCCGGACGCATTCCGTTGCCGCCCCGTTTTGCCTTCGGCACATGGTGGTCGCGCTACTGGGACTACAGCGACCAGGAGATCGAGGAGATCATTCGAGACTTCCACCAGAACTCGACCCCACTAGACGTTTTCGTGATCGACATGGGCTGGCACAAGAGTCTGGAACAGCTCAAGGCCATGGGCGAAGGCGACAAAAACAATGTGGATCAGTCACGCCACTTTCTCGGTTGGAGTGGTTACACATGGAATGACGTGCTCTTTCCTTACCCGCAACTGTTTCTCGATCGCCTGCATGCGGATCACTTGAAGACCAGCTTGAACCTGCACCCAGCTTCCGGCATTCAGCCGTGGGAGGCAGCGTATCCGGCGATGGCTAGGGCTATGGGCATCGATCCTGCGACGAAGCAGTACGTTCCGTATGACATCACCAACAAGAAATTCGCCGAAAACTACTTCAACCTCGTCCTCCATCCGCTGGAGAAACAAGGCATCGATTTCTGGTGGCTCGACTGGCAGCAGGAACAAAATACGAAGATGGCCGGTGTAACTCCGACCTGGTGGATTAATTACGTGCACTTTACGGACCAGGAGCGGCAGGGCAAGCGCCCCATTCTCTTCCATCGCTGGGGTGGACTGGGCAACCATCGCTATCAGATCGGATTCTCCGGTGACACAGTGTCGGTGTGGGATTCACTGGCTTTCCAGCCATGGTTCACGGCTACCGCGGCCAACGTCGGTTATGCCTACTGGAGCCACGACATCGGCGGACACATGCCCGGCGCGGTCGATCCAGAGCTCTTTACCCGCTGGGTGGAGTTTGGCGCATTCAGCCCTATCCTGCGTACCCACACCACGAAGAATCCTGAGTCAGAGCGGCGCATCTGGGCCTATCCGGAACCTTACTCGTCCATTCTTCGTGCAACCTTCCAGTTGCGCTATGCGATGCAGCCCTACATCTACACTGAAGCTCGGCGTACCTACGACACAGGTGTCGCATTTCTGCGGCCGCTCTATTACGACTGGCCCGAATCCAACGAAGCCTACGACAACCAGGATGAATATCTCTTCGGAGACGAGATGATCGTCGCCCCGGTCGTGACGCCGGGAGACAAGGTATCAGGCCTTGCGACGGAGAAGGTCTGGCTGCCAAAGGGTGAGTGGATTGAGTGGCCGACAGGCAAACATCTCTCCGGGCCAATCTCGGCCGATCGCAGCTTCTCTGTCGACGAAACGCCGGTGTATCTAAAAGCCGGGGCCATTGTACCGATGCAGCCGGAGATGAGCTACACCGGCGAGAAGCCCGTGGATCCGCTTATCGTAAACGTGTGGCCACTCAATGCCGGCACGAGCACCAGCTACACGCTTTACGAAGACTCCGGTGTGGCTGAGTTGTATCAGCACAGCGCCTTCACGCGTACCCCCATCAAGGCCACGCAAAGCGGTGACGCGCTGCGCGTTGAGATCGGTCCGGTCGAAGGCAGCTTCCCGGGCATGCTCAAGGCCCGTGGCTACACGTTAAAGCTTCCCGCAGACTGGCCCCCCGCATCGGTAACGATAGACGGAGTTGCCATGAAGCAGGCAGGGCCGACCGGCAAGGGCGGTTGGAGTTTCGAAGGCAACTCACTTACCACCATCATTCCAGTTGCAAGCCTCAGCACCGCATCAAAGGTGACAATCGAAGTCCGTCGCGCGGCGGGCCTTACCGCTCAGCGCGGTGAACTCGACGGCTTCAACGGTGCAATGGCGCGCTTGCGCGAAACCTACAACGCACTGAATATGACGCCTCCGGCCGCCGCTCCGCCGGACATCCTGATCGATGCGATGCAGACGGGCGATCGCCTGGGCTATCACCCTGAGTTGGCGAAAAAGGAAATCGCTCACTTCCGCCAGGTGCTGCCGGAAGCTCAGGTTGCGGTCAGTAAGGTGGTAGAGGATGGGCAGAAGCGGCTGGACGAGTTCGTCCAACGCGCATCTCAACACAACGAAGGTCAGGTTGATATCCAGGCCGAGAAACAGAAACGTGTTGACACATTTGCCCGCGCCATGAAACTGGTCACGGACGCAGGAAAGTAGCAACGGAGGCAGAAGCACTGGGACCACGGACTGACAAGGTCCATGGTCCCGATGCATTTTCGCATTGGTCCGGGGTACACCTCCCGGCGAAGCACGAAGCTGTCAACTTACCCGTCACGTTTGCCCGAGCAGCAAGATCCCTGAGTGGTCGCTTTGGGTTCCTCCCACTTCGCTGAAGGATCGACGAAATAGCCGCCGTCATACTTGTCGTGGTGGCGAACCCACGCCATCGTATGCGCTAATCCCTCTTCGTCTCGCCCCTTTGGCACAAGATCAAGAAAGTTATACGCGCCGATCAGTATGTCGAGTCCCCGCGCATAGACGGAATAGGTGTGGTAGATCTGGCCGTCTGCATCTTTAAAGAAAACGCTGGCTCCGGGCCGCTCTTCACTCGGGAACTGCGTGACGGCGTAGTTGTAATCGACCATCCCCGTCGCCCGCTCGGCCGCCGTAGCCGAAACATGGTAGTCGTAATTGAAATCCGTTCCAAACGAAGATGCCCAGTGAAATCTCCAGCCCATCCGCTTCTTGAATGCGTCGATTTCGCCATACGGAGCGCGTGAAACCACGGCCAACGTTACGTCGCGGTGTGCAAGGTGAATCGTCATGCCATCGAAGTGATCCGAGAGATAAGAGCAGCTTGGACAACCTGCAGCCCATCCAGGGCCAAACATGAAGTGATAGATGACGAGCTGACTACGTCCGTCAAACAAATCAGCGAGCGTTTCTTTGCCGCGCGGTCCTTCAAATACATAGTTCTTCTCAATCTTTTCCCACGGCAATTCGCGTCGCTGCCTGCTCAGCTCGTCGCGCAGGCGGGTAAACTCTTTTTCCTGCGCGAGAAATTGCCTGCGCGCTTCAATCCACTCGCTGTGCGACACCACTTTCGACAGCTTGGGACCCGTTGTCATTGTGGCCATGTTGAACCTCCTTCGTGTCGGTTTCCTGGGTGAAATGTCTTCGAGCCGATGTGCGCAGCAGCTTGCCAGTGACAAGTGCTGCCAAGCCGCCGCTGCCGGTGGCGCTGGCTGCTACAACGGCCGCAGTCGCAAGACAGAATGGGCACATCTGCTTCTCCTCAACTAACCCGATCAGCCTTTCTGCATGAATAACGGCGGCTCATCCGCGCTCGGTCCCCAGCTGGCGGGCACCGGAAGATTCAATAGACGCAGATAAACACCGAACTGCCCGCGATGCTGATACACATGGCTGAACATCACGTCGCGCAGAAACAGACCACGCGCCTGCGCCAGTACCTCCCTCTCGCCTGCGACCAGCCGCCAGGTTTCCGCCATTTCAGCATCGTCAATCGTTGGAAGGATCTCGCGCACGACAGCAACGCTTTCATCAAAGGCCTGCAGGATTTCCTTGCAACTCGTTGGCTGCAGAAAAGCAAAGTTCGGAGCTTGTGCTGGATTGTTTTGCACAAAACGGACGACGCCGCCCTGCGTAGATGCAATGTGATATGCCAATTGCCCCGCCGTCATTGATTTCTCGTGCGGCTTCCAGGTGAGTTTGTCTTCCGGCAGCCGTTCGAGGAACCGGCGCGTGACGGGTACCTGCGTTTCGAATTCGGCGAGCATCGCCTGCGCAATGGAATCGCCAATGAGAGTTTGTGTAATCGACATAGGGACCTCCTTGTGTCCTGGGGGAAGAATTGGATTCGTCGTCGGTTCGGGTTATTTCGAGGGCAACCCTTCCGCCCGTTTGCGGATTTCTTCGTTGATGTGTCCCCAGCCGCCGGACACTCCCTTGCGATGATCGTCCTGAACCAAGCCAAATCCGGAGTGACGGAACTTGATCAGCGTTCCACCCGGCTCTTCGCTCAGCCTGTACTGCACATTGTTGGCTACAGGATGCGACATCATCAGGGGCCCGCTGAATTCCAACAGAGTAGGGCGCTTGATGGCCTGCACGTGCGCCCAGAAATGTCCGTTGTCGCCGCCGAGATCGCGATACCAGCGCCCTCCCGGCCATGCCTCCAGTACCATCGGCATCGCGCGGCCGTCGCTGACTTCGTTCCCGGGGCCAAGCTGTTCCAGCAGCGCGGCAAAAGTATCTTCCAGCGATGCATGCACATGAATCTCCTGCTCAACGAGCAACGTAAGATCCTCAATTCCTGCGGTTACATTTGCGATCATTATTCCTCCTTGGGGTTTACAGGTTTTTGTGCCGCAGACGCCTTCTCTGCAGCGAGCTTTTCTGCCCGCTCTTTCACGCGAGTGAGCTGGTGCTTCCAATAGCGCTCAAATTCCAGCGTCCACGCGTGCAGCGGCCGAATGCCATCCGCGTTCGTCTGGTAGAGCTTCTGGCGTCCGTTGCAGCGCATCCGCACAAGCCCCACATCGCGCAACACACGCAAGTGCTTCGACACCGAAGGTTGATCGACTCGAAGACTGGCCACAATCTCATTGACCGAGTACTCGCGTGCGGCCAACAGCAACAGAATCTCTCGCCGCCGCGGTTCTGCGACTGCATTGAACGCATCCGAGGTTGTTGCCGCTCGAGCCATGATGAAATCAAATATATTCCTATATGGGAATATGTCAAGCATTGGGCAAGGAAAATTTCGGCCGACAAAATGAAAGCGTTTGCAGCACCCTTCCCAATCAATTACGATTCCGCCGTATGAAAATCCGCCTATTCCTTGTACCTGCAATTCTTTCCGTTGCCTTCCCTTTCCTATTTGCCCAGGCTCCGACGCAAAACTCCGACCCTCTCGCGCCAACCCAGGACGTTAAATCCGCCGAGCAGATCGATCACGAGTGGCAGCAGTCGGTCAGCAAGTACGACACGGAACGCAAGCGCCTTCTCGCCGAAGCCGACCGGCAGGCGAATGACGGCCCTTACCGTCCGGACTGGGCCACGCTCATCAAATACCAGCAGCCGCAGTGGTACAAGGATGCGAAATTCGGCATCTTCATTCACTGGGGCGTCTACTCCGTCCCCGCCGCCGAGAACGAGTGGTATCCACGTAACATGTACGACCCCAAGAACGGCGCCTACAAGAATTTCAAAGAGCATTACGCCAACGGCGACGACGCAAAGGGCTACAAGGAACTGATTCCCCTCTTCCGCGCAGAGAAATTCGACGCCACCGAATGGGCTCAACTCTTCAAGGCCTCCGGCGCGCAGTATGTCGTTCCAGTCGCCGAGCATCACGACGGCTTCTCGATGTACGACTCCCATCTGTCTGACTGGACAGTCGTGAAGATGGGCCCGAAGCGTGACACATTGATGGAATTGGCAACAGCGGTTCGTGCGGCAGGCCTGCACTTCGGTCTCAGCTCACATCGCGCCGAACACAACTTCTTCTACTCCTATGGCCGCACCATCCACTCTGATGTCAACGATCCGAAGTACGCTTCGCTCTACGGACCCGCTCACCAGTGGTTCAATGCGCCCGGCGACGCGCATGGCCTCGAAGACGACTGGACATACGTCAGCGACGCCTGGACGCGCGACTGGTTGGCACGCGACACCGAACTCGTAGAGAAATACAAGCCCGAGATCGTCTACTTCGACTGGTGGATCGGCCATCCAACCTTCCGTCGCGCCGTCACGGAATTCACCGCCTTCTATTACAACTTCGCCGCCGCCAACGGCTACACCGGTGTAATAGATTTCAAGGATTACTCGCTCAACTGGAAGTCAGGCACGCGCGATTTCGAGCGCGGCCAGCAGGACCACATCATTGCCGACCACTGGCAGACCGACACCTCCATCAGCAACGCATCCTGGGGATACATCGAGCACGACACCTTCAAGTCGCCTGAGTTCCTCGTACACCAGCTCATCGATATCGTGAGCAAGAACGGAAACCTGCTGCTGAACTTCGGCCCGCGATCGGATGGCACCATTCCCGACCAGGTGCGCACCACGCTGCTTGAAATGGGTGCGTGGCTCAAGGTGAACGGCGAAGCCATTTACGCAACCACGCCATGGAAAACCTTCGGCGAAGGGCCGACCCAGGTGAAAGGCGGAGCATTTCATGACACGGATGTAAAAGCGTACACCGCTGCGGACTTCCGCTTCACCGCCAAAGGAAGCACGGTTTACGCAATAGGCATGGCCTGCCCGGCAGATGGCAAAGCGTCCATCCACGCGCTCGGCACCGCGCACGAAGGCTCATCGATCTCCATCACCAACGTTCAATTGCTCGGCTCCGCAGACAAGGTCAGTTGGACGCAGGCCGCCGACGCGCTCGACATAACCCTCCCATCGAACGCCGCATGCAAGTATGCGTACACGCTGAAGCTGACCGGCGCTGTAAAGTAAAGCGCCTGATATCGATTCGCCCGTGGCGTTATAGTTGCTTGGGAGTTCTGTCCTGCGCATGAAGCGTGATCGTCGAGTTTTCCTGAAGTCGCTTGTCTGTGGAACAGCGAGCGGCCTGCTGCTGGGTCAGCCCCGACTAGCCCGGAGTGTCACACCTTCGGATGCAGACCTTGCTCACGATCCTCTTCGCCCCGAATATCATCTCCTTCCTCCACACAATTGGATGAACGACCCCAACGGCCCCATCTGGTGGAAGGGACAATACCACCTCTTCTATCAGCTCAATCCGCACGCGGCCGTCTGGGGCGACATGCATTGGGGCCACGCCACGAGCCCTGACATGGTGCACTGGCATCATCAGCCCATCGCTCTTGCGCCGACTCCCGGAGGCCCCGACAGCGAGGGTTGCTTCAGCGGATCTGCCGTCATCTTCGAAGGTAAGCCCACGTTTATCTACACTGGAGTGCAGAATGCCCCGCCAGCGGAAACAACCCTGCACGATGGCAATGACAAGCTCCGCGAAACGCAATTGCTGGCCACCGCCGAAGACGATGACCTGCTGCACTGGAAGAAGCTTCCAACGCCGATCATCGCCACTCCGCCGCAGGGTATGTATGTAACTGGCTTTCGTGACCCATGTGTGTGGCAGGAAGGCGACAATTGGTATCTTGGCATAGGTTCCGGTGAGCGCGGTATCGGCGGCTGCGTCTTGCTTTACCGCTCCCGCGATCTGCACCACTGGGAGTATCTGCACAAGCTGGTCCAGGGCAAGCCCAACGGCAAGGTCGCCGTGAATCCCTGCGACAGCGGCGAAATGTGGGAGTGCCCCGACGTCTTTGCCGTAAATGGCCGTCACTGCCTGCTCTACTCCACTGAAGACAAGGTCTTCTGGACGACTGGCGAATACGATACGCGCCACCATCGCTACATTCCCATGCGCACCGGCGTTCTCGATCACGGCGCCTACTACGCACCGAAGAGTTTCCTTGCCCCCGACGGCCGCCGCATTCTCTGGGGGTGGATCCGCGAGACGCGTCCAGAACCCCAATTCGCCGCTGCCGGATGGTCCGGCGCCATGGCTCTTCCGCGCGTGCTAACGGTGAATGATGAAGGCCAGCTCGAAATCGAGCCCGCCATCGAAATTGAAAAACTGCGCGGCGCCGAGGAGACTTCGATGCTGCCGGCCGGCACTTCTCACAAGCAGACCCTGGCGACACTCCGCAGAGAGATTCACATCCCACTTGGCGATGCAAAACCAAAGATCTCTGTCCGTCTGCTGACCAATGGCAACAGCGTGTGGGAACTCGTCGTCGACACTCCCGCCAGTCTTGCGACCTGTGCCAGCACCACTTTTGCATTGCCGCCCCAACTCAAACCCGATGCCTCGGTCCGCATCGTCATCGATGGATCGGTGATCGAGTCGTTCATCGCCGACCGTGAAGCACTCACCAGCCGCGTGTACAACGTGTCGCCCGGTTCAACCGACCTGCAGATCGAATTAGTAAAAGGGCAAACTCTCAAAGTCAGGCAGTGGCCGCTCGCGGCGATTTCACCGGACCGCATGACCACTTAGCTGAACCCACACACAACGCCGCAGCGCCCATGTACCATTTCTGCATGGCGCTGGTTCAAGTCGACGCGGTCTCCAAAAGCTATCCCCGCCGCGCAGGTCTCCGCACAGAGCTGCGCACAGTGGTCGAGGATGTCTCGTTCGACATCCTCGCAGGCGAGACGCTCGGCCTCGTCGGTGAGTCTGGTTCAGGCAAAACCACCGTCGCGCGCATGATTCTCGGCCTCGTGGAACCGAGCAGCGGATCGATCCTCATCGAGGGCATCAATATTGCGCAGGCCTCGCGGCCTCAGATGAAGGACCTGCGCCGCCAGATGCAGCCCGTATTTCAGGACCCCTATGCCGCGCTGAATCCGCGCATGAAAGTGTTCGACATCATTACTGAACCTTGGGCAATTCACGGCATCGAAGCTCTAAACACCGCCCATCGTTATCACAATCCCAAGACGCTCCTGCGCATGCGTGCGAGCGAACTTCTCCGCGAAGTCGGTCTCGATGATTCAGCGCTGGGTCGTCATCCGCACGAGTTCTCCGGTGGTCAGCGCCAGCGCATCAACATCGCGCGCGCCCTGGCGTTGCGGCCGAAGTTGCTCATCCTCGATGAGCCCGTCTCAGCGCTCGACGTAAGCGTTGGCGCACAAATCATCAACCTTTTGCGCTCGCTGCAACACGATCACGGCCTCACCTATCTTTTCATTTCGCATTCGATGCCCCTGGTCCGCTATCTCAGCACGCGCATCGCGGTGATGGAACACGGCCGTCTCATCGAGATTGGCGAAGCCGAATCGCTCTGCGCGAATCCGCGCGAAGCTTACACTCAGAAACTGCTCGCTGCCACACCGGAACTGCCCACGGGCGTAGCCTGATACTCCAAGTACCGTGTCCCGTCAATTCGATTGCGGTTTGTCCGCAGGTGGATTGGCGGGCTGCGTCGTTCTAGCAGGAGGCGCCGCCGAAGGCTTTGCCGGCGATGCCGTCGCTGGATTTGCCGGCGACGCGGGCGTACCCGGCGTTCCCTGCGTCAAAGGATGCGGCATCATCCGCAACGGCTGGCCGTTCGGGCCGGTCCCCATTCCAGGTCGCGCCTGCGGCGTCGGCATGTCGCTCTGATCCACAAGCTCGATATCAAAAATCAAGTCCGCCTTGGGCGGGATCCCCGGATTATCCGCATTCGGTCCCGGCCGTCCGCGCGAACCATACGCAAGTTGCCACGGAATAAACAAACGACGTTTGCCGCCGACCTTCATCCCGTCAAAGCCCTGGTCGAAACCGGCGATGACCCGCCCGAAGCCCTGCGGAAAGCTGATCGGCTCCCCTTCGTTCATCTTGGGTTTCCCATCGGCATCGAGCTCGGGCTTGCCGTCTTGACCAATCACCGGAGTCTTATGGTCGTGCGACGAATCGAACTTGTGACCATCAGATGCCAGCCAACCCGTGTAATGGACCTTATATATTTTGTTAGGCTCCGCTTCTGCTCCCGTACCAATATGAATGTCCTGATAACGCAGGCTGAATGCCGTCTTCACAATCCCGCGAACTGGCGGGACGCCGGGCGGCAGCTTTACACCGCCGGCCGATGTACCCGGCTTGGCTGCGGTCTTGGGAACTGCGGGTTTGATGGGGGCCTGCGCAAGACAAGCGACAGTGGCCGCCGCGATAAAAAAGCTCAAAATGAATTGTTTCATTGCGAAAGAGGGCTCCGATTTGTTCTCATCGGGAGTGTAACAGGCCTCCGTTCCCCTCCTTGAGCTGCCTGAAATCCCGAAATCTTATGGGGGCTTTATGGCCCTCTCGTTAGAGTGGCACATGGCCGAAACATTATTTCGACTCCTTAATCTTTCCTGGCTCCCTGCCGGCTCCTTTCTCGCCGGTGTTCTGAATTCGATTGCAGGTGGCGGATCATTTCTGTCGCTTCCCGCTCTTTTCGCCAGCTCGGCTGCACTCGGCGTCGGCGCTGTAGAAGTGCAGGCTACCAACACCGTAGCTTTATGGCCCGGCCAGTTGACCGGCCTTATCGCCTTCCGCAAGGAACTCCGCGAGTACCGCTGGGAACTGCTCCCTCTAGCCATTTCGTCCGGACTCGGCGGATGGCTTGGTGGCTTTCTTCTACTTAGAACCGGAAACCGGATGTTCCGCGAATTGCTGCCATGGCTATTGCTTTTTGCTGCGGTCATGTTTGTGCTCAGCTTTCCACTCGGCCGCTGGTTGCGGACCCTCTCCGGAGGCAAGCGGCACAGCAAGATGCTCATCGTGGGCATGGTCATCGTCAGCGTCTATGTCGGCTATTTCGGCGCCGGCGGCGGCTTCCTTGTCATGGCGCTGTTTGGCTTGTGCGGCGTTCACGACATCCACGAGATGAATGCGCTGAAGGTGCTGACTGCTGTCATTTCCATTGGCATCCCCGCCGTGTCGTTCATCCTTGCCGGACGCGTAGAGTGGCGCTTCTGCCTGGAGATGGCGATTCTCGCAGCACTCGGCGGCTACCTCGGCGCGCATTATAGCCGCCTTATCAACCAGGCCATCATGCGCAGGACTGTCGCCGCCATCGGATTCATGACTGCGGGGTATTTCTTCGTGCAAAACTACGCCGTACACCCGCTGCGCTGATTCGCACGCGTCCCAGAGTCAGAACTCGTTGCACAGAGGCTTTTCATTCTTCTCAATCATCGCCACAAAAAAGCCGTCGCATTCGAACAACCCTGGTAACAGCCGCAAACTGCCCTCCGCAGTGATGCCGCGAAGCAGGTTCTCCGCGCTTGAAGCGGAGAGAATGCCCTCGCTACGAAGCTCCTCAATCCTTGACTTCAGCGAGACGAGCCGCGCATCTATGTTCTGCGAAAGCACGGCTGCGATCACCTGCTCATTCTCCTCCGGCTCAAGCGAACACGTCGAATAAACGACATGCCCGCCAGGCCGAAGAGCACGCAACGCTGCACGAAGAATGGCGCGCTGCCGTTCTGCCTGCCGGTCCAGATCCGACAGCTGCAGCCGGTGCCGAATCTCAGGATTTCGACCCAAAGTTCCTGTGCCACTGCAAGGCACATCCGCCAGCACCACGTCATATGCCTCGTCATCTTCCAGCGCGACGGCATCGGCCAGGCGGCATTCAACACGACTGCCCAGCCCTGCCAGGCGCTCACGCAGTTGTGCAAGGCGCTGCGGGCTCGACTCGCAGGCAACGATATGTGCTTCCGGATTCCGTTCCGCAAGAATCAGCGTCTTTCCGCCGGGAGCGGCGCAGCAATCCAGAATCGTGTCGCCACGCGGCAAGATCTCCGCCACTAGTTGCGATCCCTCATCCTGAAGACGAACCCGGCCGGCGCGGAATGCCTCGCTTCCGGTCACGTCGCCCGAGATAACCTGGCGAGCCGAGTTCAGCAATCGTCCAGGAGACAAACTCACGCCTTCGGCCGCAAGGTCCGCTTCAATCTCGCCATCAACCGCGCGTATTGTGAGGTGCGGCTCGCACTGCCCGTACCGACAAATCCCGCACGCAGCCTCTTCGCCGTAGTTCGCACTCCACCGCTCGACCATCCCCGCGGGAAATCCCCGCCGCCCGTCTGCCTCTTCCGGCGTTGGTCGCGCCTGCTCCGAATGCGATGCAGCCAGCTTGCGCAACACTGCATTCACCATGCCCGATGCAAAGCGGTGACCGGCCTGCTTCGTAATCTCGACGCTCTCATCGATCGCCGCATGCGCGGGTATCCGATGCATGAGCAGCAACTGAAATGCGCCCAGCCGCAACGCAATCAGAACCTCAGCATCGAGCTTCGCGTTTGGATGCTTGAGCAGCGGGCGAATGCGCCCGTCGAGGTCAATCTGCCAGCGCAAAACCCCGAGCACCAGAGCCGTCGTTAGGTGGCGGTCTGCCTCAGAGAGAGCAGAGACATTTTTGCTGCGTAGCAGATCGTCAGAATGACCTTTGCCCTCCTCGATAGTTTTCAGGATCGCAAAGGCGACCCGGCGCGCCGGTGAGACAGCACTCATGGCCTTAACCAAGACGAATTCCGGAATGCAGTGCCGCGCCCCGCAGAAAGTCTGAGGCGGCCATGCGCTTCTTGCCTTCCATCTGCAACTCGGTGATCTCAATCCAGGTATTCTGCGCACACGCAACCTGCAACCGGTGATCGGTGAGGTCAACCGCGCCCGGATCACCCTTAGCTCTCTCTGCAGCCACCAGCATTTGATGCGCAATGAGCTTCTTGCCTTCGAGGGTTGTATACGCTCCCGGCCAAGGCTGAAACCCGCGCCAGCGGTTCCAAAGTTCCGTCGCCGTGCGGGCCGCAAAGTCCATTCGCCCATCCTCCCGATCCAGAATCGGCGCAAGCGTCGCGCGTGTATGATCCTGCGGCTTCGGCTTGATCGTACCGGCGTTGAGGCCGGCGAGCGTTTCAACCACAAGGGGAGCACCATCCTGCGCCAGAACGTCGAAGAGATCCGCCGCTGTCTGTTTCGGGCTGACCGGAATCTCGCGCTGCAGCAGAATCGGCCCGGTGTCGAGACCCTCCTCAAGCAGCATTGTCGTGTTTCCCGTAACAGTTTCGCCCATCGCCACCGCCCATTGGATCGGCGCTGCTCCGCGATACTTCGGCAGCAGTGACGCATGCAGATTGATGCAGCCGAGCCGTGGCAGCGCCAGCATCCACGGCGGAATAATGCGACCGTACGCCACCACCACAATCGCGTCCGGCGAAATCGCTTCCAGCCGCTCACGGAACTCTGCGTTGTTTTTGATCTTCTCGGGCTGCGTGACTTCTAGCCCGGCGGCCAGCGCGGTTTCCTTTACCGGTGGCGCCGTGAGTTGCTGCGTGCGGCCCACGGGACGATCGGGCTGCGAGATCACCAGCGCGATCTCATGTTTCGCCGCGATAAGCGCTTCCAGCGTCGGTACGGCAAAGCGCGGAGTCCCGCAAAATACCAGTCTCACGGCCTTACCAGGTGCCTTCGCGTTGCATCTTGCGGATCTTGCGCAGCACCAGGTCGCGCTTGAGCGAACTCATGCGAAAGATAAACAGCATGCCGTCGAGGTGATCGATCTCGTGTTGAAACGCGCGCGACAACAATTCCTCGCCATCCATTTCGAACCACTTGCCCTTCAAATCCTGTGCGCGGATGCGAACCTTCGCGGCACGCTGCACCTTCTCACGAATCTCGGGAAAGCTGAGGCAACCCTCCTCCTCGTATTGCTTCCCTTCGCGAAAAATAACTTCGGGGTTCACGAGCACAAGCTTTTGCGCCGGGTCCTTTCCCATGCTGAGATCAACCACCGTCACGCGCTTCGCCACCGCGACCTGCGGCGCCGCCAGGCCAATGCCCTGCGAGGCATACATCGTCTCGAACATGTCGTCGACCAGCTTTTTCAATTCGGCATCGAATTCGGTGACCGGTTCACCTGGCTGTGAGAGCACCGGCTCCGGGTATTTCACAATCTTCAAAATCATGTCTGCTACTAATAGCTCCGTATCTGTTCGATGTATCCCTGAAAATTTCGTTTCATCTCGGCGGCAGAGTCGCCCCCAAACTTCTGCTGTGCAAGACCTGCAACCGTAATCGCGACCATCGCCTCGGCTGCGACTCCCGCCGCCGGCACAACGCAAATATCGCTCCGCTCATAACTTGCGCTCGTGGCCTCGCGCGTGTCAAAACGAACCGATTCCAGAGGCCGTCGCAGCGTCGAAATCGGCTTTAGATAGCCGCGTACAACAATGTCTTCGCCGTTGGAAACGCCACCTTCCACGCCTCCTGCATTGTTCCGCTCACGAGTAAACCGTGTCGGCTTGCCGGTGTCTTCTGTCGCGTAGTGAATAGCGTCGTGCACAGTCGATCCGAACGATTCAGCCGCCGTAACCCCGCGCCCGATCTCAACTGCCTTCACCGCCTGCAGGCTCATCACCGACCAGGCCAGCAGTCCGTCAAGCCTCTCATCCCAATTGGCGTAGGTACCCAGTCCCGCCGGTGCGCCATGCACTACCACTTCAAACACCCCGCCCACCGTGTCGCCTGTCCGCGACGCGTGCTCAACCTCTTCCTTCATCCGCGCTTCGGTCGCTGCGTCCACGCAGCTCAGGACAATCTCCGGTCGCTCGGCAACGGCAGCAATCTCATCCCACGTGGCCATGCGCTCAAGCTCCACGCGGCCTACGCGAATCACGTGGCTGCTTACCTCGATGCCCAGGTACCGCAGCAACAGCTTGGCAAAGGCTCCGCCGGCCACCCGCGCAGTCGACTCACGCGCCGAGGCCCGCTCCAGCACATAGCGCGCATCGGGAAAGTCATACTTCAAGGCCCCGGCAAGATCGGCGTGCCCCGGTCGTGGCGACTCAACGGGCTGATGCTTCGCAGGGTCACCCGTTTCCACCGGCAGCTTCTCTTCCCAGTTCCTCCAATCGCGATTCACGATCTCGATAGCAACGGGAGAACCAATCGTCTTTCCATGCCGCACCCCGGAGAGAATATGAGCCTTATCCGTCTCGATCTTCATGCGCCCGCCGCGGCCGTAGCCCTGCTGGCGACGCCAAAGCTCGCGATTAATGAAATCAAGGTCGACCGGCAACCCGGCAGGCAGCCCGGAGACGAGCGCAATCAGGGCCTCTCCATGCGACTCGCCCGCTGTTGAAAATCGGATCATGTTCCTTTGATTGTAATGGAACGAATGCCGGACCATCCGAGCCAATGCCGGGCCTATGAGCAACCGATAAAACAGGTTAATCGGCGATAAGTAATCCGATCCGTCTGTCCGATTCCGATACCCCAGCCGGGATGCCGGTCAGTTCGTAAAGATCCCTGGCTTCCCGCCACAGGCTCAAGGCTTCCTTGCGGTCCCCAACATCCTCCTTGAGCAGCGCAAATCCGCGAATCGCATTCGCAAGATCGAGAGGTGGCGTGTCTTTCTGCCTGCGGTAGATTTCAAGCGACTCGACATACAACACTTCAGCCTCGTCCAACCTCTTTTGCTCGCGCAGGAGATCCGCCGCGTGCCGAATCGTATTTTTTAGCGGATTGCCAAGACTGCGATAGATCTCCCCGGCTTGGCGGTAGTGTTCCTGCGAAGATTCCTGGTCACGCAGGTTACGTTCGACGTAAGCAAGCTCCTCAAAGAGCGTTGCACGCATATTCAAGGACTCCGTCAGGCCCCTCCGGAACAGCTCCGCCGCTTCTTCTAGGCGACGTTCCTTCTTCGCCGTGCGAGCCTGGTCAAGGAGCGATTTTGGAGTTTCAGAAACCATGCGGAAAAGCTACCATATCTCCGGCAATCCAATTCGGAGTTCCCTCACCCCGGTCCCCTCGCTTACGATGAAGCGCATGGCCTACTTCCTCTTCAAGACCGAGCCCGGCGTCTACTCCTTCGATGACTTTCTTCGGGACAAGGAGACAAACTGGGATGGCGTCACTAACCCGACCGCCGTCAAAAACCTCCGCGAGATGAAGCCAGGAACGAAATGGATCTTCTACCACACTGGCGACGAGCGCACGGCAGTCGGAACCGGCTCCGTCGTCAGCGTTGACGCCAGTGATCCCAAGGTCCCCGTTGTGCTCGTAAAGGCTGGCCAGCGTCTCAAGCATCCCAAAACGCTCGATGAGATCAAAGCCGACCCCGTCTTCGCCGATTCTCCTCTCGTCAAGATCGGGAGACTCTCCGTCGTGCCGCTTACAGAGAAGCAGTGGGACTGGTTCCTAAAATAAGGTTCCGGTTTCCGGCTTGGCGTCGGCCTTCAGCCACTCCCGCGTGTTCAGCATCTGCCTCTGATCCAGAGCCCAGATCCTGCCGGTCAGTTCGTCGGCACCCTTGCCCTCGCGCGTCGACTTCTCGAATTCGCTGGCAACCGCCTGCATCTTGGCATCGAGATCGTCGATAAAGTTCAACACCAGCGCCTCGGGAATCATCGGCAGCTTGGGCGAACCAAACTCCAGCTTCCCGTGGTGCGACAGAATCAGGTGCAGCACTAGCGTCTTGAGCCGCGGCGGGAAATCAGGCAGCTTGTCGATGGTGTTCTCCACAAGTTCCATTCCCATCTGGATGTGCCCAAGCAGCGTACCTTCCACGGTGTATTCAAACCCTATCTCCCACGCCAGTTCGCGAACCTTGCCGATATCGTGCAGCACAACGCCAGTCAGCAAAAGGTCACGATGCAGAATCGGATAATGCGGCGCCACACGATCGGCCAGCGTCAGCAGGCTGACAACGTGTTCCAGCAGACCTCCAAGCCACGCATGATGAAGTTGCTTGGCGGCGGGCGCCTCGCGATACGCCTGGGCTAGACCCGAATCAGCAAGCAGAGTACTTAGCAACAGCTTCAGTTGCGGATCGGTAAAGCTCTCCACGAACCCCATGAGTTTCCGCCAGAGCTCATCTACGTCGCACGTGGTGCACGGCAGCATCTCACTCTTCTCGATTTCGCCGGCCAAAGCTTTCCGCAAATGCTCAACCTTCATCTGCAGCCGATCGTCGAACCGTGCAACAGAGCCGCGAACTTTGACGATGTCTCCCCGTTCAAAGTCCTTCGCAATGCGCGAGTCACCCGGATCCCAGACGCGCGCCTCAACCTGCCCCGTCTTGTCGCCCACGATCAAATTCAAATATGGCTTGTTGGTCCTTGTAGTCCGCTGCTGCTTGTGCAACACCAGGAAGAACGCATCGAAAATCCGGCTCTCTTCGAAGGCCGACAGATCTGCAATATAGATATCCTTCATGCTGCGGGAAAGCATACAGTAACGGGCAAAGAGCAACAAAGTCCGCTTCGATGGGTGACAATATGAGAAGTGCGATCGACCTCGAAAACTCGCTGAATCCCGATCTCATCATTCGCCCCATCGAGCCGCGTGATGCTGCAGAAGTTTGCGGTCTCATTCAGCAACTCGGCTACGACCGCCCGCAAGACCAGGTTGCACTCTGGATCGAGTCACTCGCGAATCGTGCCGGACAGCAAACAGCATTTGTCGCGTGCGTTGCCGGTGGAGTAGTCGGATGGATCGAGATCTCAATCGAGCACCGGCTCCAATCCTCCCCTTATTCACTGATCGGCGGATTGGTAGTGAAAGAAGGATTTCGCGGTCAACAGATTGGTTTCAGGCTGTGCGAACGGGCCGAAACCTGGAGTTGGGAACACGGCATTCCCAGGGTGCGCGTCACTTCACGCAATTCGCGGACGGATGCACATCGCTTTTATCTGCGTCATGGCTATCAATCGACCAAGGTTTCGCAGGTTTTTGAAAAGAACCGACCCGCATAGGCCCGATCCACTCTGTACGTGTTGCATTCGCAAAACTTTAGCAGTAGCCGCAAAAATAAATCGGGCCTGAGACATGGTCTCAGGCCCGATCGGTGTTGCTGCACGGCCAGCAGTTACTGCGGCGGGGTCGCAGGTACGCCTGGCTGCGGCGGCGCCGGTGTGGTTCCGTTGGGAGCCTGCTGCTGCGGTGCATTCCCCAATGGCTTTTCGCCCGTATCTTCAGTTCCATCGGGCTTCTTCTTGTCGCTCAGACGGGTCTTGTCGCCGGTTGTAGTGGCCTTCTTCTTCTTTTTGCTCGACGTCTCATTCCCACCCAGTCCCAGCGCACTAGACTGCGCCTGTCGATCCGCCACTTCGGCCGCATCCGCCGGTGCCGGCGCCTCGGGATCGAGTTGCGGCCCTTTCGACTTAGGCGCCTTTGGCAGCTTGGCGCGATCGCTGTATCGCGTCTTCTTCTCTGGCGCCGTTTGATGCTCGAGAGGGTTGTCCGGCTCATTGGCGCTTGCCGCAACCTGGTCTCCCGCTCCCGCATCTTCGGTCTGGCTCGAAGGAGCTTGCGGTAAGGTCTCCTGCGGAGCTTTGCCGAAGCGGATCTTCTCTTTCTTGCCCGGCTTCATCGCAGCCTGATTCGTCTTAGTGCTGGCCGTTGCAGTACTTGCAGGCGCTGTCGACGTTGCGGTCGACTGGCCGGCAGCGGCCGGGGCAGACTTCTGCCGGAACGTGTGCGTGGTCTCCCGGAAGCGGGTGCGCTCCACTTTTCGTTTCTTCTTGGCTACGGGCGGCGTGTACGCGCTGAAAGTGATGCTCGGATGCTTTTCGGCAGCCGTCGCCGCACTATCCTCGTATCCCGGCTTGATATAGATGGCCGCCTCGTCCCGCAATTCCCCAAGGTATTGGCGCATGGCTGGACCGGCTTTGGCCTCAAAGTAGTTTTGCTCAACATCGTTTTCTACGTCTTTAAACTGCGGCACGCCACCTGGGACATGCTGAATGACCTTCAGAATCACGAATCCCTGCTTGGTCCGAATCGGCTCTGTTACCTCTCCGGTCTTGAGTCCAAAGGTCTTCTGTTCAAAAAGAGGATCCAGCTGGCCCTTCTTGTACTGGCCCAGATCCCCACCTGCTGCCGCCGTTGTGCCCTCGCTGAAGCTACGCGCCAGTTGGCTAAAATCGCCCCCTGCATGGATCCGCGCTTCAATATCGTCGGCCTTGGCCTTGGCCGCGGCAAGCTTTTCTGGATCATCGGGTTGGGAGCCGGTGGAGATCAGGATTTCGCCCAGTTTTACGCTCTCCGGCTGCGCATAATCCTGCTTGTGCGCCTCAAAATACCGTTGAACTTCGCCTGGGGTTGGCGCAATCTTGCGGCCCACCTGGTCGCGCATCACTTCCTGGGTAATGATCTGGTTCCGGATATTGGCCTTGAAGTCCTCAAACGATACCCCTTGCTCTTTGGCTGCCTTTTCCAGATCTTCCATCGTCGCGAGGTTGTACTGCTTACGGATCTCGTTGAGCCGATTCACCAATTCGGTTTCGCCTGTTATGCCCAGTTCCTTGCCCTTGGCCAGCCAAAGCTGCTGATCGATCAGGTTGCGCAGCAACTCCTTGTGGGACTCGGATATCTCCTGCATCGTCGCGCCCCGCTGACGCATCTCCTGGTCCAACTCGGATTGCGCGCGCTCGTAGTCGGACTTGGTGATGATCTGGTCATCAACCCGGGCGATGATCTCCTCTACCGTGGTTCCACCGTAAGGACTTGCGGGAGTTGAGGGTCGGGCTTGCGCTAGCGCAAAGCCGGTAAGCAGAACTGCGGAGAGCGAAACCGCTCCGGGGATAAGAAGGATTTTTGGATTCATAATTTCGCACACAAATGATGGTCAGCGGACTCCATCATAGGCATAGACGCCATTGTAAATGGCTGGGCAGCAAATCCGCCGCAAGATGACCCGTTCCTTGGTTTCGGCAGAAAAAAAGAAGGAATTCTCCCTGGTCGAATGGATCCTCCGAACCTTAATCAAAGGTGACGAGCTACCCGAAGAGAGCTCAAGATCGTCAAACAAGCCAGTGCTATACTTTAGCCCAGACTGGCCCACGAGGTCCCTCGTAGGCGCCTGGTGCAGTTGCACTCCGGAGGTTCCTTCCACCTATGACTCCCCCCGCCCGCAGGGCAATTTTCAGCCTCATCGTTTTTTTTGCCGTGTGCGCGGTTGCCGGCACGTTTTTGCAGCGCAGGGTGGGAGCCCAGTCGTCGCAGGATGAAAGCCAGATTCGCGACAGCCTGAAGTCGTTCACCGACGTCTACGCCATTGTGGAACAGAACTACGCCGAGCCCATTCAGGGTGACAAGGCCGATACCGCAATCTACGACGGCGCTATCCCTGGAATGCTGCGCGTACTTGATCCGCATTCAAACTTTTACGATCCCAAAGCCTACGCCAAGATGCGCGAAGACCAGCGCGGCCACTACTACGGCGTCGGCATGGTGATCCAGCAACAGAACAACAAGGTCTACGTCATTACGCCCTACGAGGGAACGCCCTCATTCCGTGCAGGCCTCCGCCCCGGCGACATCATCTCCGCCATCGACGGTAAATCCACCGACGGCATGACCTCCGATATCGTGGCCAAGAATCTGAAGGGACCCAAGGGCACGCACGTGCAGGTTTCCGTTATCCGCGAAGGTCAATCGAAGCCGCTCACTTTCGATCTCATCCGCGATGAAATTCCGCACCCCTCCGTCGATCTGAAATACGAAATTCGTCCGGGCATTGGCTACATCCACCTTACCCAGTTCCAGGAAACCACCGCCCAGGAAGTGAATGAGGCCATCGACAGCTTCCCCAACCTGAAAGGGCTGGTGTTTGATCTTCGCGGCAATCCTGGCGGCCTGCTCAGCCAGGCAGTCGAGGTGTGCGACCATCTGCTGGCCAAGGGCCAGACCATCGTCTCCCAGCGGGGACGCGCTTATCCCGACCAGAACTACACCGCCACCCACGGCAACGACGGCAAGACCTTCCCGATCGTCGTTCTTGTGAACCGCAATACAGCTTCGGCTGCGGAGATCGTCTCCGGAGCGCTGCAGGATCACGACCGCGCACTCATCGTCGGCGAAACCACCTTCGGCAAAGGCCTGGTACAAACGGTGTATAACCTGAGCGAGAATACCGGGCTCGCACTCACCACCTACCACTACTACACGCCTTCCGGCCGCCTGATTCAGCGCAACTACTCTGGCGTTTCGCTCTACGACTACTACTACAACCATGCCGGGGCGAGCGCGCCTAACTCGAGCAATCGCGAAGTGAAAATGACCGATTCTGGCCGTACTGTCTACGGCGGTGGCGGCATCACCCCCGACGAAAAGATTGAAAGCCCCAAGAGCAACAACTTTCAGAACGAACTCGGCCCGTATGAACGAAACGCTTTCTTTCACTTCGCTCCACACTATCTGTCCAATCACACCGTGGACAAAACCTTCCAGGTCGACGATGCCGTCCTGAACGACTTTAAGCAGTACCTCACAAGTCAGGACATCCCCTTTACCGAAAAGGAACTCAACGACAACATGGACTGGTTGAAGATCAACATCAAGGAAGAAATAACGAAGAGCCAATTCGGTCAGCTTCAGGCTCTTCGCGTTATGGCAGACTGGGATCCGATGATTCAAAAGTCGCTAACCTTCCTGCCCGAAGCACAGGCCCTTGAAGACACGGCCCACAAGGTGCTCGCCCAGAAAGCCGAAGCCCGTAGCGGCGCCACGGCACAGTAACCTCCTGTTCCGTTTCGAAGACCAAAGGGCCGTCCCTCGGGATGGCCCTTTCGCTTGTAGCGCTCATCACAGCGTCACCGCGACGCGGCTCTTACGCTTGACTGAGTTCTGGGGGCGAAAGAATGTCTGAATCAGTCGCAGAAAAGTCTGCAACGATTGCGAACCTGCTCGCGGCATACGAAGGCGAGTCAAACGCTCACGCCAAGTACCTGGTTTTCTCTGCTAAAGCCGATGTTGAAGGCTGGCATGGCGCAGCAAGTCTCTTCCGCGCCGCCTCACGGGCTGAGCAGATCCATGCCGCCAATCATGCACGCGTCCTCAAGCAGTTGGGCGGAGACGCTCGTTGTGAAATCCACTCTGTTCATGTTAAGTCGACCCTTGAAAACCTGAAGGATGCGATGGCCGGTGAACAGTATGAGATCGACACCATGTACCCAGGCTTCATCGCGGAAGCCGCGGCAACTGAAGTCGCTAGCGCCAAGCGTTCATTCTTCTGGGCCATGGAAGCTGAAAAGACACACGCCCGGCTTTATCAGGAAGCAATCGGATTGGTAGAGAAAGGCCTCAGAGACTCCTGGGTGGGTACGGCTTGTAGTTTCTATGTCTGCGCAGCCTGCGGATACACCAGCATGACCGAAGAAGAACAGGCTCGCTGCCCCGTCTGCAATCTCGCATCCGACAAATTCGAGGTGATCCGCTAAACGGCCTCATCTCTGGCTGACCTCACCCGTCGCCACCTTACGATTGAACTCCGCCGACTTGTTTCGCGGAACGCTGAGCGTTTGCCACTTGTCGCCGGCGAAGTGTTTCGCCAGAAAAACAATCTGTCCCACGTGCATCGGATAGTGCGCCAATTGCCGGTTGATCGCCTGCATCACTGAGTGGGCTTCGCCGCGAATCGTCACAGTGCGACCCAAGTCCGCATCCGTCAGCGGTTCGATGGCGACGAATACGCAGGCCCAGCCATCATCCCATTCGCGCATCAACGCCTCGCGCGTCGACGGCGGATCCACAAACTCGCTGTCGCGGTTGCGGCTCGGTTTTTCCCCGTCTGTGGTCAGAAAATCCGTCCACCTCGATCGCATGTTGCCCGTGAGGTGCTTCGCGATGATCGCAATTGAATTCGACTCATCATCAAACGAGGCAAAAAGTTGCTCATCGGTAACCTGCTGCATGGCTCGCTCGCCGAGCGTCTTGTACTGCCGAAAAATGGCCAGCGCATCTTCAAGGTACGAGGTGGTGAATTCCAGTGCCATAGAGAAAGTGTAGTTGAGTTTTCGATCTCCGGCGGAAAAGGAAACTGACGTGACGCATCATTGCGGTGGAGCTCGTGTTACGGTTTATGGCAACTGCTCGAAGGGTTTGTGAACACTTTTAAGTTCCCGCATTGATCAGTGCGCGCACTGAACTCTCGCAGCGCATGGAGGACGAACGATGTTTCTCCGTAACAAGATTTTCTTGGCCCTAACGGTCGTGCTGGTCGGCGCTCTCGGGTTTGCATCTGGTTTTGTTGCCTGTCTACATTCGAAGAGCACTTCTCCAGCTTCGTTACGGGAGCAAAGTCTTGCTCAGCCGGGAAGCGCACCGCCAGTTTTACGGGCTGCCGTTCTAGACAAGCTACGGGTATTGCAGCGGGGGTACAGTCTGCGTGACGTGAGTCGAGCTGCTTCTCTGGCACAGGAGCTGTTTCCAGCGGACGGCGATGTCCTGATGCTGGGTACCGAAGGGGGCAAAGAAGAGTGGGTGCGCGGTGCCTCGAATGATGTTGGCTTCATCACAGCCGATTGGCAAAACTGGGGAGACGTCCGCCTCGATGTGGAGCACGCAATCGTATGGTCGTCGGGAGATGTGGCATGGGTGGCCACTATCGGCGAGGTTCGTTGGCAAAAAAGAGAACGGCCACTGCGCTGCACCGCAATTCTCACGCGGGAGCAAAAGGGATGGGTCTTTCGGCAGATGCACTTCCAATGGGATGACAACGATCCCGTGAAAGGAGATCTGCTCCGCCCAGACACGTATGTGCGGCTTCTCTCCGGGATTCGCCGCTAACTTCTTTAGCGGGTTCGCAACTGGGCCTCCGCGCACACCTCAAGGCTCGTCGCGATAAATCCCCATCTGCACCTGGCCGCCTTCCGCCAGCCGAGCGCGAAACATTCCCGGCGTGTTGAAACTCCACGCCAGCTGCCCATCCGGAGTAATCGCAATCACTCCGCCATCGCCGTGCAGGGCTTCCAGTTCCTTGTGAATCACCTGATCCACCGCGTCCTGCAATTTCATTCCTTTGAAGAAGACGAGGTTGCAGACCTCGCGCGCCACACCCAGTCGGATGAAATACTCGCCCGTACCCGTGCCCGACACCGCACACGACTGGTTCGATGCATATGTACCCGCTCCAATAATCGGCGAATCGCCGATGCGCCCCGGCATTTTGCCCTGCATGCCGCCCGTCGATGTACCCGCTGCGATATTCCCCTGCCTGTCCAGCGCCACCACACCTGTGGTTCCGTAGCGGTGCATATCCGGCGCCTCATCATATTCGGCCACGGGCACCGTCGAACTCTCAGGCGGAACACCCGCAGGCCGCGGCGGAATCGGCTTGCCTTCCCTCTTCAGTTGCTTCACCAGCCCCTGCCACCGGCTCTCCGTAAAGAAGTAGCTCGGCGGTTCCATCTCCAACCCTACGCTCTCCGCAAATGCATCCGCGCCCGGCCCCGCGATCATCACGTGCGGCGACTTCTCCATCACCGCCCGCGCCGCGCTGATAGGGTGACGCGGCCGCGTAACACCGGCGACCGCCCCCGCCTTCAGGTTGGAGCCGTCCATAATGGAAGAGTCCATCTCATTCTTCCCTTCACGCGTAAACACCGCTCCCTTGCCGGCGTTGAAGAGCGGATCATCCTCAAAGACATGGATCGCAGCCTCTACGGCATCCATCGCCGACCCGCCCCTGTCCAAAACCGACGCCCCCGCATGAATCGCCCGATCGAGTCCGGCTCGATATGCCTTGTCGCCATCCGGACCCAGCGCCGATTTTTCAATGACGCCCGCGCCACCATGCACCACAATCGCCCAATGATGCTGCGGCTGCTGCGCAACAGAAACTGCGCTCACTGCGCCCATCAATGCCATCATCACAACAAGAGAGACCGACCTCTGCATTCTCTTCACCTCGTCGACGTCCTGGCTTCATTTCCGTTTCATGCCGCAGAGCCATCCTATTCTGCCCGCCTCCTTCGCTCAAAGAAAAAGGGCACGGCGGAACTCCCGCCATGCCCTCGTCTTAATCGAGCCGAATTAGAAGAACAGCTTCGCCGATACCTGCAGTTGGCGCGGCCCGTACAGCAGGTTATTCGTTCCCGTCATAACGCCAAACGCACCGGCATGAGTAGATGCAACGAACGGCACGATGCACCCTGCAAACTGCGACCCGCTCTGCACTGTTGCGGTTGGGCAGGCGCCGCTCGTACCCGTGGGAGCGAGCTGCGTCGAGTAGGCCGTATTCACGCTGGAGATGATCGTGTGGTTCATCAGGTTGAATGCCTCCCCAATGAATTGCATTGACACTCTCTCGTGAATCGGGACATCGCGCGTGATACGGAAATCAATGTTCCGCACACCCGGTCCCGGCTGGCTGTTGCGCTGAATCTGCGGAGGCCGGCCAGTGGTTGCCGCACCCGATGAAGAACTCATCGCCCCTCCGTAGATGTTGCCATCCGCGGCTGCCGGAGTGCTCTTGATCACTGAGGCTGGGCTGTTCATCGAAGCCACGATGGGGAAGCCAGTGGACTCCGTCGCGGTTCCGGAGAACGTGAAGCCGTCGATCCCATACTTCATGAACTTGTTGTCCAGCATGATCGCCGGCTTGTAAAGAAGAGTTCCCACAAACCGCTCGCGCATGTTGATATCCGCCCGGCCATACTCGCCTTTGAGATTGTTCGGGTCGAGCACCGGGTTTCCGCCGTAGAACGTACCGTAGGCTCCCTGTACCTGGTCGTCATCCAAAGCCTTCGCCCACGTGTAGTTCACCAGCACTTCAAGCCCGTTCTGGAACGGGCGCCGTACCGTTACCGCCATGCTGTTGTACCAGGAGTTGGCAACGCTGAATCCGGCATTGATGGATGTAAGCGTCGGATCGATTCGATCGGTCGCAAGGTAATAGGGGACAGTCACCAGCTTCGTCGTCCCATTGGGCTGGGTGACATTGAAGGAGCGCACTCCATGCGGGGTTTGGCCGACAAGATTCGCATCCAGGAACACCGGAAGGCGCAGCGCACGCGATCCAACGTACCCGACCGAGAGCGACATCTTGCCCGGCAGTTCCTGTTCAATCGCCAGGTTGTACTCATGTGTCAGCGGCGGAACAAAATTGGGAGATAGCCCATGGAAGCTGGCCGAGGCCGATGCGTTCACGCCCGTAACCGTTGGCGCCGTGCCTCCCGATGGGAACAGGGCGCTGGAGAGCGCCGGTCCTGGCGGAAGAAAGGGCACATTGGGGAATTGAAGTGCGGCCGGTTTCGTGCAGGTAGCATTGCAACCGTTGTAGTTGTAGTTGATCTGGTATTCGCCGTTCTCAACTCTCATCGCGTAATACGTGCTTCCCTGGTTTAATCCAGTGAATATTCCGTACCCTCCGCGAACAACCGTGCCCGGATTGGGGCTCCAGGCGAACCCCAAACGCGGCTGTACGCGATTCGCCACGTTCTTGATGGTGGTGTTGTACTCCGCCGCCAGCGCGGACGACGTGTTGGGAATGGCCGGGCTGGGAGTCAACTGCAGATCGTACCGTACTCCGAGGTTCAGGGTGAGCCTCTGGTTCACCTTCCACGTGTCCTCGACGAAACCGTCATACATCTTCATCCAGAAGTCATCGGCGCCGGCCTTTCCGCTGGCGACCGAATTCTGCTTGTCGATCGTCTGCACAAAGGTGTTGTAATGCGAACCCGCGAACGGATCCGTGTCTCCCGGCTGACCGGCAAAGGCGTCCACAACCCAGTTCTGAAATTCCTGCGTGACGTTTCCGGAGTAGCCGTAGATGCCACCGCCCTGGAAGAGGTTAATCATGACCTCGTGGACAATGTTGACGTCACCGCCGAATTTGATCGTGTGCCGGCCATAGACCTTGTTGAAGACGTCCGTGATCTGGTAGCGATGCTCGTCCGGCTCGGCCGTGCGCGGAAGAGCGTTCGGCATGCCATAGATCTCGGCACCCATGCTGATACTGGGACCTGAGGAATATGCTCCCGCAGTCTCAAGGTCGCGGCCCCACTGGAAGCGCAGATCATTCACGGCTGTGTTGGTGAGCGTAGACGTCCAATGGGCAATCAGGAACCGCTCGTGATAGCTCGTGGGGGCGTTGGTGCTGGGCGATGTGTTTGAGTAGGTTGGGTTGGGCGCATACCCGTAGCTTTGATCGAAATCGGCCCAGTTGAAGTTGGCGTAGATCAGATTCTTCGAATTGAGCTGATAATCGATGCGCGGGAAAACTAGCGTCTCCTTGGCGAAACGACCAGGTGCGGCCTGAAGGCCGAGCAGGAAAGCGATGCCGGAAGTGCACTGTGCAGAGGTAATGGTGGCAGGACACTGCGTGGGCGAGACGATCGTGCTGGAATTGAAGGCGCCTGTTGGCGTCTGCGTCACAGTGTTTGTCTCGTAGTAGAGGGCGCGACCAGCGCGACGAAAATTGTCGGAGGTCACGAAGTAGAAGAGCTTCTCCTTGATAATGGGGCCGCCCACGCTGCCACCGAACCCTTGTTGCTGGTGAACCGGCTGCGTCAGCAGAAATGGATTGCCGTGATTGTACAGGGCCGACCATTTGCTGATCGGATCCAGCGCGTTCAAATCGGGATAGCGAAGGGAGTAAAACAAATCGCCATGCAAGGTGTCCGTCCCGTTCTTCGTGATCGCGTTCACCTGCCCGCCGGCCGCCTGTCCGAATTCAGCGGAATAGTTTGAAGCCTCGGTCTGGAACTCCTTGATCGCATCGAGGCTATAGACAAACGGCGCACCCGAAGAGCGGCCGCGCGCCTCGCTGAACAGCATTTGGTTGTTGTTGGCGCCATCGACATAGTTCTGGTTGTACAGGCCGCTTATGCCATGGAAACTGACCAGGCCACTGCCTCCGTCCTGCACCACATTTGGAGTCAACAAAACAAAGTCGCTCCAGTTGCGTCCGTTGACGGGCAGGTTCTGAATAATCGATTGGTCAACGACTTGAGAAACTTCGGTCTGTTCGACGTTCAAAAGTGGAGTCTCACCTGAAACCTCAACAGTCGTCGTGCTTGATTGCACCTTCAAGCTAAGATCGATCGTCAGGGTCTGACCGACAAGGAGCGTCAGGTTCTTGGCAATCATAGAACCGAAATTGCTTGCAGTTGCATTCACTGTATAGTGCCCAGGCTGCAGAAACGGAGCCACGTATAATCCAGAATCGTTCGTGTGGTAGCTGTGGGCTACTCCCGTATCAACATTTGTGACGATGACCGCCACCCCTGGGATCACCGCCTGGCTGGCATCGGTGACGGTGCCCGTTATCGTACCGGCGCCAGCTGTCTGCGCAGCCAAAGGACGAATCATCATTGCGAACATCGAAAGACAGATCAGTAAGACGTAGATAAATCTAGGGCTCTTCCTGCAAGTCGAGTGACTGGGGATCATTGGGTCTGGTCTCCTTCAAATTGATGATGCGAAAGATGAATCGTATTTCAGCTTCAGTAGAGTTCACTGTTTACAAGCTGCTGCCGTTGCTCGAATGAGCGGGTGAGGAGTTCGCGAAGCCGGCACTCTTTACCGTGGTTCGCGTTCAAGTCAACGACGTCCGTTTTGTTATGCATCCGCCTGGGCCGCCGGCACAGGTCCAGTGGAAAGGATTTGCGATAGGGTGCTGCACTTGATTTTATCTCAGGTCTATTTCGGATTGTCCGAGAATTCTCGATGAATCTCGGCATTTGGAACGTCTCGCCGAAGCGAAAGCCCATTGCTAGTATCGAGACATGCTCTGTGCTTTCAGCAAGTTTTTGGGGATCGCGGCAATCCTCGCGTTATTTACCTTGCCTCTCGGGGCGGCACCGCGCCGCATTCCGGTCAAGGTCGTTGTCGTTGCCATGTTCGAAATCGGACAGGATACCGGGGATCAGCCCGGCGAGTTGCAATATTGGGTCGAACGCGATCACCTCGACAAAATCTACCCCTTGCCTGCCGGCTATCATGCCGCACGTATGAACTCAAGCGGCGAAATGGCCATCCTCACGGGCCAGGGCACGGCCCATGCTGCAGCCACCATCATGGCGCTGGGCCTCGATCCGCGATTCGACTTCAGCCATGCGTACTGGCTCATTGCAGGTATTGCCGGCGGCAGCCCTAACCGAATCTCGCTCGGTTCGGCCGCATGGGCCCGCTGGGTTGTCGACGGCGACCTTGGCTACGAAATCGATCCTCGCGAAATGCCGCAGGACTGGACCACGGGCTACGTGCCTTTGCGCAAGGCACGCCCATTTGAGCCCCCCTCCACCCCGCTCGATGGCCAGGTCTACGAGCTCAACGCCGGACTCGCGCAATGGGCCTACAACCTCACCAGCAATACTCCGCTTGCCGATCCTGATGCACTCAAGGAGATTCGCTCTCACTTCGATGGCGATGCCGCCCAGCGTCCTCCCTATGTCAGCATAGGCGACGAGATCTCCTCATCGACCTACTGGCACGGTAAACTCTCTGACGCCTGGGCCAGCGAGTGGGTCAGTTACTTTACCGCCGGCAAGGGCCAGTTCGCAACCACGGCGATGGAGGACACCGGCACCCTGCAGTCCCTGATGTACCTCGCCCAGGCCGGCCGCGTAGACCGTCAGCGCATCCTCGTTTTGCGCACCGTCAGCAACTTCGACCAGCAACCACGCGGTATGACCGCCGCCGACAGTCTTGCCCGTCAGCGTATTGGGGCCTACAGTGCCTACCTCCCCTCACTCGAAGCCGCTTACACCGTCGGCCACGCGGTTGTGAATGAGCTCCTGACCAATTGGTCAAGCCACATGAACAAAATCCCGGGTACACAGTAGTTCTTCAAGAGGAGATTCTCGATCAACATCTCCGACCGAATCGTTCGGAGGGCTGCCTCTTGGCGAGCGACGGCCAAACAGTGCAGAATGCTTGCGTCCCTCGAATCCAAAAGCAAAGGACGCCCGTGAAACTAAACCTGGTCACACTTGCCATCCTCCTCATCTTCGCGGTGCTCTTTATCCGCCAGGCTGCGGGGCTTCCATGGACCACCGAACATATCGTCGGGATGGCCATCGCAGCCCCCTCCTTCCTACTGCTCATCGTTGCCCGCATTCAGCTGGGCGGTGCCTTCAGCGTGCGCGCCAAGGCTTCCAGCCTCGTAACCACCGGCCTCTATTCACGCATTCGCAATCCGATTTATGTCTTTGGAACGCTGCTTGTCGCAGGGATCGTCATCTGGATCGATAGACCCTGGTTCTTGCTGTTCTTGGTCATTCTCATCCCGATGCAAATCCTCCGCAGTCGAAAAGAAGCGCAGGCGCTTGAGGATAAGTTCGGTCCTGCCTATCAGGAGTACAAACAAAACACCTGGTTTTGATTTCTCTTGGAGCTGCGTTGCGCGGCCCGGCCTTTATCTGCGACACTCAAGCCACTTTTTCAGGAAAGGTTCTATGCACTCTGCTTGGTTCGGCGAATTCATGGGCACCCTTGTTCTCATCCTGCTTGGCAATGGCGTCAATGCCGGCGTCACACTTCGCAAATCCTACGCGGCAGATGCCGGATGGATAGTGGTCGCCACCGGCTGGGCCATTGCCGTGCTCTGCGGAGTGCTGACGGCCCAGGCTTTCGGCAGCCCCGGCGCCAATCTAAATCCCGCCATCACGCTGTCCACTGCAATCTCCAACGGCGACTACTCGCACCTGCTCTCCCTCTGGTCGGCACAGATGCTGGGCGCCATCTGCGGCGCTACGCTGATGGCACTACACTATGCACCCCATTGGTCAATCACTCCCGACCCGGCAGCCAAACTCGGAGTCTTCTGCACCAATGGTGCCGTCCATCATCCCATCTCCAACTTCGTCGGCGAAGTCATCGGCACCATGGTCCTCGTCGTCGTCGCCGGCGCAATCTTCTCTCACGGCGTCTCCAACAGCGGTCCCGCCGCCGGCATGGGGCAGTGGCTAGTAGGCAGCCTGGTGTGGGGTATCGGCCTTTCGCTAGGTGGAACCACCGGATATGCCATCAATCCCGCGCGCGACCTCGGTCCGCGCCTCGCTCACGCCTTGCTACCTATCCCCGGCAAAGGCGGTTCCAACTGGAGCTACGCGGCCATCCCTGTGTTCGGTCCGCTGACAGGTGGCGTTCTCGCAGGCATGCTCCTGCATTTCGCCAAGCTGTAGCCCACTCCCAGAATTCACCACAAATTCAGCGTTGTCATTCTGAGTGAAAGTGGCCCCGAACGTACCAGGGGCCCTAAAGAGCGATCAGCTGTTTGGGGTAGGTTCGGGGGTGGTGAGGGAAGAATCTGCTTCATGCACTTCCGATTCATGCCGCTAACTTCTGGAAAAACCACACTAGCTCACCTCGATCATAATCTTGGTGAACTGCGCCGGATCATGACTCCACGCGTCCAGGATCGCCGGCGTTTCATCGAACGGCACCATGTGCGTCACGGCAGCATCCACCGGGAAACGCTTCGCCTCGAGCATCCTGATCACCTCGCGAAAATCCTCCGGCACAGCATTGCGCGAACCCATGATGTCAAGTTCCTTGTGCACAAACTGCCGTGTCTCGTAGGCAACCTCTTCCTTCGCCCACCCGATGTACACCACTCGGCCTGCATACGCCACCTCTTCTACTGCGGCACGATATGTCGCAGGCAAACCGATCGCCTCAATCACCACATCCGGGCCACGCCTATCCGTCAACTCCATCAGCCGCTCATGCACATCGCTCGTCTTCGAATTGATGCCCGCGGAAGCGCCCGCCTTCCGCGCCGTCTCCAGCTTGTGGTCGTCCACATCGACGCCGATCACGCGCGCCCCTCGAAATGCTGCGCCCGCCACCACTCCCAGCCCCACGCCGCCACAACCAAACACGGCCACCGTGTCTTTCGCGGTCACGCGCCCGCGCCCAACCGCATGAAAGCCCACTGTCAGCGGCTCAACCAGGCACAACTCTTTGAGCGTGAGGTTCGCCTTGTACAGCTTCGTCGCCGGAACCGCGATCAACTCCGTCAACGCCCCGTCCCGCTGCACGCCTAGAGTCTGGTTCTCGCGACACGCATTCGGCCGGCCGCGCTGGCATGCAGCGCAGTGCCCACAAGCGGCATAGGGTAGCACCGTGACCACCGCCCCCGCCTCCCACTCGCCATGCGTCCCCGAATCCAGGACCGTCGCAGAAATCTCATGCCCAGGAATGCGCGGATAGCTCACCAGCGGATTTCTGCCGCGATACGAATTCAAATCGCTTCCGCATAAACCAACCCGGCGCACCTGCAGCAGCACTTCGTCTTCACCAATCCGCGGCTCTCCAACCTCTTTCACCACCGCCCGTCCCGGCGCTTCCAGCACAATCGACTTCATATCAACATCCTCTGATCGCATTTCCTGCGAACCCTCGATGATAGCCGATAGCTATCCAGCCATCCGACCACAAGCGATATCCTTTCGAAAGACAAAAAGTTCGCTCGTCCGCCTTGAGGAACCGCCCACATGCCCGACACCGCTCTTCAAATCGATCCCCGCGATAACGTCCTTGTAGCCCTGGTTCCGCTCGCAGCGGGAACAACAGTTCCCTTCGCGCAAAGTTCCTGTCCCGTCACCGAGAACATTCCTGCGAAGCACAAACTCGCTCTCGTCGACTTGAAGCCCGGCGACCTCATCACGATGTATGGCATGGTTGTGGGCGAAGCAACCCAACCCATCGCCCGCGGCGGGCTGCTCTCCACGCGTAACGTCCGTCATCGCACCGGCGGATACACGGCGCAACGCCACCCCGCTTCTTTCACGCTTCCCCATGCCTCCTCGTGGTCGGGACGCAGCTTCATGGGCTATCACCGCGCCGACGGCCAGGTTGGCACACGCAACTACTGGCTCGTGCTCCCCCTCGTCTTCTGTGAGAACCGCAACGTCGACCGCATGCGAGAAGCTTTGGAAGAAGAACTCGGCTACGGCAGCTCGCATAACAGCTATCGCCCCCTGGTCCGGCAGCTTGTCGCAAAGACATCCGGCGGCGACGGCGTCGCGCGCGAGTCGTCAACGCGAGCCGACCGCGTCTTCCCCAACATCGATGGCGTCCGCTTCCTCACCCACCAGGGAGGCTGCGGCGGAACGCGCCAGGATGCGCAGGCGCTCTGTGGATTGCTCGCCGGCTACATCCACCATCCCAACGTCGCCGGCGCAACGGTGCTCAGCCTCGGCTGTCAAAATGCACAGTCCAGCATGCTCATGGACGAGCTTCGCGCCCGCGATCCCAAACTGACCAAGCCCGTCCTCTTCTTCGATCAGCAGCGCTCCGGCCGCGAGACCGTTCTCATGACCGGCGCCGTCGAGCAGACATTCGCGGGCCTTGTCGAAGCCAATCGCGTCACGCGCGCGCCCG
>NZ_JBARMD010000736.1:0-3141 GCF_049802275.1 Occallatibacter sp.
AGTTGATGGAACTGCACACGCTGGGGGTAAACGGCGGATACACGCAGGCGGATGTAACTCAGGTGGCGCGCATCCTGACGGGTTGGACCGTGGAGCGTCCGGAGCGCGGAGGCGGGTTCCAGTTTGAGCCGAACCGGCACGAGCCCGGAACGAAGGTCGTGATGGGCCAGAAATTCAAGGATCACGGCGAACAAGAGGGGCGCGAGCTGCTGCACATGCTGGCGACGCGTCCGGCGACGGCGCAATTTATCTCACGCAAGCTCGCGGTGCGCTTTGTTAGCGACGATCCGCCGCAGGCGCTGGTGGATCGCATGGCGAAGACATTCTTGAATACGGATGGGGATATTGCCGCCGTGATGAGCACGCTTTTTCATTCGCAGGAATTCTGGGACTCGAGCGTATATCGCGCGAAGGTGAAGACTCCGATTGAATTTGTCGTCTCCGCGGCGCGAGCGAGCAATGCCGATATCGAGAATATGCAGCCGCTGGCGAATGCGGTGCGCGAGATGGGCATGCCGCTTTATGGTTGCGTGACGCCGAACGGGTATAGCTGGATGTCAGAGACGTGGGTGAGCACCAATGCGCTGGTGAACCGCATGAACTTTGCGTTGTCGCTGGCGGCGAACCGCCTGCCGGGGATTTCGATTGCATGGGATCCGACGGAGAGCGTAAACAACGATACGGCGATGCTCGAAGCAAATCCCGCTGCGCCCGATCCGCAGACGGAGGAGTCGAGGCTCGAATCGTTCCTCGTTTCAGGAGGGGTAAGCGATTCGACGCGGACGGCAGTGCTGCAGCAGTTTGAACAGCAAAGCAATCAGAATCAGAACGGCGCGGCGGCTATGCCGGTGGCGGCAACGGATCGGCAGAAGTTACGCACGCGGGCGGTCACGGATGCCGAGAGGCAGGACCAGGTGCTGGCTGGGCTGCTGCTCGGTTCGCCCGAGTTTCAACGACGTTGAAGCAAGATCTTTGACCGCGTGATTTCGTGCTTTCCCACCCATGCGGCAAAGAACAAATACGCCGCATGGATGGGGCACCCTTCATTGGTGCACGATTTGGCGGTCGGAAATCCAGGAGACTCAAGATGCAGATGAATCGGCGGTTCTTTCTTCATAGAGGTGCGCTGGCAGTTGCCGGTACGACTGCCCTGCCTGGTTTTCTGGTGCGCTCAGTGCTGGCGGAGACGGGGGGTGCGCCGAATCGGCGAATGGTGGTGATCTTTCAGCGTGGCGCGGCTGATGGGCTTAACGTGGTGGTTCCCTATCGGGAGAAGAATTACTATGCGATGCGGCCGAGTATCGCGATTCCGCAGAATCAGGTCATCGATCTTGACGGGTTCTTCGGGTTGCATCCTTCGCTGACGAGTTTCAAGCCGCTCTATGATGCGGGCCACCTGGCGATTGTGCATGCAGCGGGGTCACCGGATATGTCGCGCTCGCACTTTGATGCGCAGGACTTCATGGAGTCCGGCACGCCTGGAATCAAGAGCACGGAAGACGGCTGGTTGAATCGCGCGCTGCAGGCGGAGGACCTGAATCGCCGGCGGCAGGAGACGGCTTTTCGCGCACTGGCGCTTGGCCCGCAAGTGCCACGCACACTGGCTGGGAAGGTTCCGGCGATTGCGCTGAATAATCTGAACAACTTCTCTGTTGCCGGTCGCGGGCCCGCGCCCTCGCCAGCAGCAAGTGCCTTTGAAGCGATGTATGGCGGCAGCGGCGATCATATTTTCCATGCAGCGGGCGAGGAAACATTTGAAGCAGTGAAGATGTTGCGGGAAGCGAATCCGGCGCAGTATCAGCCGGCGGCTGGAGTTGAGTATCCCAACTCGGAATTTGGGAATCGGATGAAGCAGGTTGCGCAGTTATTGAAATCGAACCTCGGAGTTGAGGCTGCATTTACCGATATCGGAGGGTGGGACACGCATCAGAACCAGGGAAACGTTGAGGGGCAGCTGTCTCAACGGCTTCGCGATTTTTCGGAGAGCATTGCGGCGTTCTGGCATGACATGGGCGACGACGCGGAGAGTGTGACGCTGGTGACGATGTCGGAGTTTGGTCGCACGGCGCGCGAGAACGGAACGGGCGGCACCGATCACGGGCACGCGAATGCGATGTTTGTGCTGGGCGGAAACGTGAAGGGCGGCAAGGTTTACGGAAAGTGGCCCGGGCTCAGTAATGATCAACTGAATGAAGGGCGCGATCTGGCACTGACTACGGATTACCGGCAGGTGCTGGGCGAAGTGGTGAGCAAGACGATCGGCGCTCGCGATCTTGATCTGGTATTCCCGGGTGTGCGAATCGCACCGAACAGTTTTCTGCGGCTTGTGTAGGTGATTTCCGAGGCTAAAGCCCGGAAATTGTTGAAGACGTATTCGTGGGGCTAAAATCCTACGCTGCCTCCGTGAGACTTGAATCTCCGCGATTCGTGAAATGATGCAGTGCAGCAGCTTAATCGAGCGACCCTAATCAACTGCAGATTATTCGGCGCGCAAAGCGTCGGTTGGATTGACGGAGGCGGCGCGACGCGCGGGCAGGAAGCTGGCTGCCAATGACGCTGAACCCAGAATCAGAGCAACGGCGGCGAGCGTTGCGGCGTCCCATGCCTGAACGCCAAAGAGCAGCTTACCCATCGCCATCGATGCGCCGACGGCACACACAAGGCCTATGCTGATCCCCGCCAGGGTGAGCCAACCTGCCTGGCGCATCACCATCTTGTAGACCGTGCTGCGTTGTGCGCCGAGAGCCATGCGCACGCCGATCTCGCGGGTTCGCTGGCTGACAGAATATGCGATCACGCCATAGAGCCCGACCACTCCCAGCACCAACGCGATGAACGCGAAGCCGCCGACCAGCCAGGTGGAGAAGCGGTGGAGGATGGCTGATTGCGTGCTGCGGATCTGTTCAGTCATCGTGATCTCGCCGTAGGTGCCCAGGTTTGGATCGATGCCGTGCAGGGTCTTGATCATCACCGGCAGAATGGCCTTTTCGTCGCCGGCAGTGCGCACCGCGATTGACACGAAATTGCCGGGGCTGTAGTAGATTGCTTCGTATTCGGCGGGCCAGAGGTCCTCGTCGAGGCCGCCTTCGCGCACGTTGCCCACGATTCCAATGATCTCGCGCATCGATTTGGGGTCGAGAC
>NZ_JBARMD010000737.1:0-5702 GCF_049802275.1 Occallatibacter sp.
GAGCGATTGAAGTTAGACTGGCGCGCAAAGGTGGATGACGATGGCGGATTTGCAGGGCAGGGTCGCGCTGGTGACGGGAGCATCGCAGGGTATTGGGCGTGCATGTGCACTGGAACTGGCCAAGGCCGGAGCCACGGTGGCGCTGGCAGCGCGCAATGAGACGAAACTGGCCGAGGTGGCGGCGGAGATTGCGGCGGCGGGCGGTCAGGCTGCGGCATTTGCGCTCGATGTGGCCAGCGAAGAGTCCATCAAGAATGGCGCGAAGGCTGTGGTGGATCGATTCGGCAAGGTGGAAATCCTGGTGAACAATGCCGGAATCACGCGCGACGACCTGATGATGCGCATGAAGCGTGCCGATTGGGATGATGTCTTGAGCACGAACCTGACAGGTGCATTTCTGCTGACGCAAGCGTTACTGCGGCAGATGATGAAGAATCGCTGGGGCCGCATCATCAACATTACAAGCGTGGTGGGCCGCACGGGGCAGGAAGGCCAGGTGAACTACGCTGCATCGAAGGCAGGCATGATCGGGTTTACGCGATCGCTGGCGCGCGAGGTGGCTTCGCGCGGGATCACCGTGAATGCGGTGGCGCCGGGCTATATTGAAACGCCGATGACGACCGTGCTGGGCGAGAAACTGCGCGAGAAGATGATCGAGCAGATTCCGCTGGGACGCCCCGGAACGGATGCGGAGGTTGCGCAGCCGGTAGTCTTTCTGGCTTCGGATGCAGCGGCTTATATTACAGGGCACGTGCTCGATGTGAATGGCGGGATGTTCATGGGGGGATAAAGACAGGGAATGGGGATTGGGACTAACTTTGTTACTCCCTGCTTCAGGTCTTGCTCAGATTCCGAGGCGGTCTTTGAGCGTTCGGACGCGGTCGCGAGCCACTGTGAGCTGCGTGTGCTGCGCGTCTTTGAGCGAGAGCACCACCTTACCGGCGAACCATGAATTTACTTCGTGGATCCAATCGACATTGACCAAGGCGGAACGATGGACGCGCAGGAACTTCGCGGGATCGAGACGATGCTCGAGATCCGCGATGGTCTGATCGATGCAATGCCGACGCCCGTTGGAAACTGCAAAGGTGAGCTTGTCCTGCGCTATGAAGTGCGTGATGTCGTCGAGCGGGACAAATGAGATGCGCTCGCCGACGCGTGAAGCGATTCGGGTGGGATAAGCATTATGGCCCTCGCGGAGAGATGCGGTTAGTTCCAGCAGCAGCCGCGGCAGGGCAGGGTTCTGTTGCCAGTCGGGCTTGGCGATGGGGCGCAGGCGGCCGAGTTTCTTCAGCGCCCGTTCCAGTTGTTCGGGCTCGATGGGCTTAAGCAGGTAGTCGATTGCGTTGGTTTCGAATGCGCGGAGCGCGTGCTGATCGAATGCCGTTGTGAAGATGACGAAGGGTTGCGTTGTGAGTCGAGAGAGCAGCTCGAAGCCATTCATTCCCGGCATCTGGATATCGAGAAAGAGCACATCGACTTGCTCCGAGCGGGGATCGTTGAGAGTTGCGACAGCGAGAGATGGATCAGTTGCGGTACCAACAATCTCAATTTCGGAGAAGGTTGCGAGGAGGCGCTGCAAGCGTTCGAGCGCCAGTGGCTCATCGTCGACAAGGAAGGATCGGAGCGTGGATGCTTCCCTTGTCATTTCGAATCTCCCCGGGGAAGAGCGATGGAGACGACGGTCTTATCGTCGATTCGTTTCACATTGAGTTGCGCAGATTCGCCAAAGAGCAGGTCTAGACGGCCGACGAGGTTACCGAGGCCGTGATCGGCGGAGATGTCGGCGAGCGCGAATCCCGGGCCGTCATCCGTCACACTGAGTTCGAGGCGGCCGTCGCGTTGCGCGCCTTCGATTCGGATGAACGAGGGCTGGTTGCGTTGGGCTGCGACATGCTTCACGCTGTTTTCGACCAATGTTTGCAGGGCCAGCGGGGGAATTTTGCAGTTGCCCAGCGTATCGGGGGCCGAGATCTCGTAGTGCAGACGCTGTCCGAATCGCGTTGCCTCGATTTCGAGGTAATCGCGTACGATCTTCAACTCCTGTGCAAGCGGAACGAGGCTGGATTGATTCGCGCTGATAGAGAAGCGCAGTAACGACGCAAGCTTGCCGACCGTATCCTCCGCACGCTGAGGATCACTGGGGATAAGGGATGCGATGGAGTTGAGCGTGTTGAAAAGGAAGTGCGGATGAATGCGCGATTCCAGCGATGAGAGGCGGGCTTCAACCAGAAGCTTGTTGGCACGCTCCTGTTCAACCTGGCGCGTGCGCAGTTCGAGAGTGGCATCCTGCAGGCGGTGGCGGAGAGTTTCATAAGAAGTGACGCTCAGGCCAACGACCAGATTGAAGGCCAGGCTGATGGGCAGCGCCGACTGGAGTTCGCGCCAATAAGAACCTGGAGGAATGATGCCCGAAACCTGGAGAACCAGCGCACCAATCATCGTACCGAGAGTGGCAATCGCGATAAGCACGGCTGCATAAATGAAAAGAATAAGCCGAGGAAACCGCTGCGAGTAGTGATACCCGATCCAGTTCAAGCTCAGCGCCGTTGGAAAACCAATGAACATCGCATAGATAAAAGAGCCGACGAACTTGGAAGCGATATGTGAGAGCTCAGCGTGCTCGATGACGAGAATGAGAATTGCGACAACGATCGCAATAGCGAGGACGATCCAGGCTTCTCTGCGGAAGATTGTGAGAGCGCTGAATGTTTTGTTAGACGGATTGCTGGATGTTTCGACGGGCTGGCTGCGTGCGAATTTCATAGGTGGAACCGCACTCCGGCGGAGGTGGCTGCGCTGTACGGCGTTGCGCCAAAATCAGATGTGCTGCTGCCGTACGGCACCTCCGCGTGGACGTAGGAAGAGAAGTGATTTCCAAACCAGCGGCTCACGTCCGCGACGGCGGTGAAGCTATGATCGTTCAGATTCGCGACGATGGAACCGGAGACGTCCCATTCCTTCCATCCGGGAAGCTGGCGCAAGCGAGTCTTGCCGACGCTGAAGAAGGCGTAATTTTGCCGGCCGGCGAAGGGCGAAACCGATATGTCGCGGAAGTACGGGATATTGGGCGGAGTATAGAACTCGCCGATGAAAGTGACACCGGAGCGCATTGTGTACTTGGCCCCGATGAGCACGGCGGCCCGCTCGCGCCACATGGCTTCGCCGTGCACTTCCCACGCCTGCCCGAGCACGCGTGTGAAGGTGAGACCGCCAAAAGAATCACCACCACTGTCGTTTCCAGCGATGAGGGATGTATCGAATCCACGCACCAGAACGTTATACCGGAACGCGCTGGTGTCGCGCAGGGTGGAGTTGGCCGGGGCAAGTGTGGCGGTGGCCCAGGCGAAGGTGAGTGCGTGATGACCACGAACCCAATCAACCTTGACCATATCGCGGCCCTGGTTCACATTGAGGCGATCTGATGGGTTAGTTGGATCGCGGGGCGGATCGAGCACTCCGGCAGCCGTAAAGGCGTAACCGGTACCCCATCGAACGAGCATGCGACCCGCAGTGAAATCGAAATCGCCTGCGGAGAGTCCAGCGTAGGTCTCTTTGACGAGCGACCTTGTCACCGTGTCGGAATATGTGGTGGAGATACCGATGAGACTGGCGGACAAGGTGAGCCGATTTCGATAGCGGAGATCGAAGGTCGGCTCGACGAGAACCTGGTTGAGGATTTGTGGAGTGGATGTGCGGAGGTTGCTGTAGAACGTTGCGTCATCGATGACGGCGAGGGAGAAGCGTGTGTTGAGAGCACTCTCTTCGGCCGGCGGCGGGTCTTGCGGATAAGCGGAGGACGCCGCCGTTGCAATAACAAGAGCCGAAATGAGCAATCGCGCATTCATGGTTTGCGAGCTCCGGCATCAGGGCCAGTAAATAAGAGCGATCTCGATCGATGCGCCCGGTGCGTCGAAGGCGAACTTGGTTTCATCGAAGCTGGGAGGACCGGGGCGTTTTGCCGGATTGTTAGAGTGGCCGTATCCCTCAATGGGCATTCCTTCCTCATTGAAGTCGAGCTTCTCGTTCTTGTTCTCGTCATGGATGACCGCGACTCCATAGGTTCCTGCGGCCAGGTTTTCGAATACGGCTACGGCGGTGAGGGTCTTCGGATCAATTTCAACGACCCTGGCGTCGACGATAGTGTTGTCGTCGGTGCGCAGAGCGACGCGAATGTTGCCATCGGCATTGCGAATGCCCGTGACCTTGACGGTCAGCTTTCCGGTTTTCGGTGCCTGCGCGATTGAGCGCTGGCCGACGAGGATGAACAAAGAGCAGCAGAGCAGAGGCAGAATGGCCAGCCACGATTTTCTTCGGATGTTTGCGATCATTGCGTGTTCCTTTCTCGAGCTTGCATGGATGATGCCGTTTCCAACGCGGCTTGTCTGTGATGTGGGGGATCAGAACCTGTCGGAGCGGCCCTGGTAGAAGAGCTTGTCAGGCAGATCGCGCGGGGCAGCGTTGGAGTAGTCGAGGACGCTATGCGAGTTGTGCCGGATCTCGTCGTAGAGCGTTAGGCGGCGCAGGAGCATCTTGCCGCCGGAGGGTGCGTACTCGTCGAAGGTGGCGGATTTGATGTGCTTGCCGGAGGTGAGATAGAACTCGGCGCGCACGGGGCGAGCATCTTCGACGCGAAGCCAGTAGAGGATGCGCTGATAGGTTGCCCCTTTGCGCTTCGCGGCGAGATCGAGTACGTAGCAGTTCTCGTTGCCGATCTTTTCGTCGCGAACATAAGTGGCGGTGTAGTCGACAGCATAGTTGGTGCGCGCAACGTCGCCATTGGAGGCATCGCCGGAGAGCCGTTCGAGCGGTGTGATGCGCACGGGGCGGCTGGTATCGGGCAGATAGATCCACATGTCGTCGCCGAGCATGAGCAGATGGCGGCCCTTGTCGCGCGGGCTCATGAATTCGACGTAAGTTTTGTCGGTACCTTTTTGAGAGACCTGGTAGAGCGCCTCTTCGTCGGATTTTCCAGATTCAAAGTTGGTGATCTTGACGCGCAAGGTGAAAGCCGGCCATCCGTTGCGGTAGGTGTCGGAGCGCTTGAGCAGAGCCTCGGCGTCGGGAGTTGCGGCGTAGCCATTCACAGCCCAGGCAATGAGGACCGCGATGGTGACCAGCAACAGGAAGGAGCGCAGGGTGAAATCGACTCTGGACATGGGCTTATACATGAGCAAGGGCCTCCGCAATTTGCAAACGCGATGCGCGGATCGCAGGCAGGATGGATGCAAGCGCCAGCGAGATGACGACCATGATGGATGAGCCGATCATCAAAGCGGGCACGTGCAGGACGCGGAATGGAATGTTGATGGTGTATCCCGGGGGCGGCGGCATGTGAAGGCCGGCAGCGTTCAAGAGCCAACCGAGGAGATTGCCGCAGGCTACGCCCACCGCAGCTCCGAGAATTCCCAGCACCGTGGCTTCAAGCATGAACAAGGCCACGATCCATGTGCGGGGCGTGCCCATCGCCAGCATGGTGCCGATTTCGCGAATACGCTCGAGCATGGCCATCAGAAGCGTGTTGATGCTCGCCATAAGCACCATGAGGAAAACAATCAGACCCATGAAGAGGAAGATTCCGTTGAACATGGTGTTGACCTGGTGGTAATAGGTGGCAAGGTCAATCCACTTCTTCAGTGTCATCTCCTGCTGCAAGCCGTGGAGACGCGGTGCGAGTTCTGTATAGACCACGTCTGTGTTTT